>DASSGI010000244.1:0-3424 GCA_035857655.1 Casimicrobiaceae bacterium
GCGTCGACGCCCTTGAGCAGGCACACGCGCGCGGACGGGCGGTTGCGCGCATCCACCGTCGCGAGCGTCATCGCGGTGGGCTCGGGCACCTGCGCGTTGACCGCTTCGCCGAACCACAGCTCGAACTGGCGCAGCGGGTCAGCAGCGACGCTCGACTCATCGAGCGTCGCCCGCATGTATTCGGTGCGGAGATCGTCGATTTTCACCGGGACGAAGACGACGCGCCTCTCGCCGCTTGGAACGCGGGCTTGGCGGCAGGAGTCGATTCTACCGCGTTCGGCGGCGAGCCCCGCCGAGGCTACGGCGGAAAGCGCTTCTCGTACTCGGCGGTGATCCGCTTGAACGAGCCGTCCGTCTTCATCGCTTCCAGCGCCGCAGCGAGTGCCTTGACGCTGTTCCTGTCGGTCTGCGGACTGCAGGCGAGAAAGAGCGGCTCTTCGGCGGCGATGAACACCAGCTTGATGTCGGTCACCTTCGCTGCCTTCGCGAGCGCGCGGCCGGAGTAGAGGTCGGTGATCCAGAGGTCGATGCGCTGCGGGTTGTCCTTCGGAAGGAAGAGCCGCTGGGGGTTCTGGGCGTTGTCGCTGTACGCGCGCACGTCCGGCACGCCGGCTTCCCGCAGGAAATCTCCCTTCGGATCGCGCGTCACCGTGCCTATCCGGTAGGGCGCCAGGTCTTTGAGCGTTCGTATCGACGGGGTGAAGTCGCCCTTGCCGAAGACAGCCCACAAATTCGTCGCGATCGGTCCGATCCAGGCGAAGAGGCGCTCGCGATTCTCGAGACGAGGGGTCGCGAAGAAGCAGGTGTCGCGGTCGGCCTGGGCGCGAACGATCGCCTTGCTCTCGGCGATCACCTCCAATTTCACGGAAACGCCGGCGCGCGTGGCCATTTCGCGAACGACATCGGCGGCCGATCCCGCGAGCTTCCCGTTTTCGGTGAAGCTGAACGGGGGATTCTCGTCGGTGAGCAGCGTGAGCGCGGCGGCGCACGCGGGCGCGGCGACGAGGAGCGCGCCAAGCAATGCGCGAACGGGCGACGCAACGAGACTGCTCATCGGTCGGGCGCGGCTGCGAACAGCCTTTCTCCGTTTCCCGAAGCGATCTTCGCCGCGACGTCGGGCGGCAGATCGCGCAGCCAGCGGCGGTACTGCGCGATGATCTCGGGATACTGATCCCAGCGCTCGTTCACCCATGTGTCCGAGCCGACGACGAAACGGTCGGGATACGCGAGGAAGAGCGCTCTCCATGCGGGCGCAACCTTGCCGCCGTCGCTGACGTCGTGGCGGAACGAGAGCTCGCCGACGAGACCCGGATAGCGGTCCATGTAGCGCGCGATCCTTTCCGGTGGTGTCGTGAATCCGGTGTGCGCCCAGATGATCTTCACCCGGGGATCATGGCCAAACAAAATTTCGAGCGTCGCTTCGTCGCAATGCGCGTGCAGCCACAGGTTCCGGTCGACTGCCAGCGCGACCATCCTCTTGACCCATATGCTACCGGCATCCGCGCCGTAGACGTGAAACTCTCCGATCCCGCGATAGCCGGGGTAGCGACGCAGCTCGGATTCGATCAGCGAATAGATCTCCGGATCGTTGAACCATGTCCCGACGTCGGCGCGAGTGCGGTACGGACGCACGAAAGGGACGACGCGCGGCGCGGCGCGCGGCTCGGTGCGCGCGGCGCTCACGAGCGCCTGCGTCCCGTCGTTCGGACGGCTGGTCGCAAGGATCGCGGTGACGCCGCTGTCGCGAAAGCGCTCGAGTACGTCCGGAACCGGGTACACGGCCGTCGCTTCGTCGTTGTAGTGAAGATGGGCATCGAATATCGGCAGGACATCCGATGCCGCGGCGGGAAGGACGACAGCGAGGCTCGCCCCGAAGGCGCAGAGCGTCAGGCGAATGCCAAGCCCGGGAAACTGGGCTGCGGATTTCATGGGTCGCGCGAGCATCTCGTCGGCCGTGAGTGTGGCATCGCATTCGGGAGCGCTCAAGCGATCGAGCATGGTCGGTCCGTCGTCGCCGGGCCGCGCTCCCCTCGGCTTCGCGGGTGTCGGAAGGCGCGTGCCTTGCGCCCGATTCGCGGTCCCGGAGCGCCACGGACCCCGCCGCGGACGATGATCGGATGCGAACCCCGCGGTTGCGCGAACGCAATTCTCCCTCGGAAAAATTGCTCGCGAGGGATTCCCTTCCCTCGGAATTGCGCTATAGTGGCCGCCGATGGAGCAGTGTGACCCGTGACAGGACGGTCTGCTTCAGAGCGTTCGGCGTAGTGTGCGTCTACTCAAAGGAAGGAGAACTATGGCTACTGCCAAGAAGGGTAAGAAGGCCGCGAAAAAGTCCGCCAAGAAGTCCGGCGCGAAAAAGCCCGCAGCGAAGAAGGCCGCAAAGAAGGCACCGGCGAAGAAGCCAGCGCCGAAGAAGGCTGCAAAGAAGTCCTCGGCGAAGCGCAAACCCAACGCAGCGTTCATGAAGGCAATGACGCCGTCGGCCACGCTTGCCGCCGTCATCGGCGCGAGCCCGATGCCGCGCACCGAAGTCACCAAGAAGATCTGGGATTACATCAAGAAGAACAAGCTGCAGGACGCGATCAATCGGCGCCTCATCAATGCCGACGAGA
Source organism: Casimicrobiaceae bacterium (assembly GCA_035857655.1). Classification (GTDB taxonomy): domain Bacteria; phylum Pseudomonadota; class Gammaproteobacteria; order Burkholderiales; family Casimicrobiaceae; genus CAIWHR01. Next base: position 2,613 of record DASSGI010000244.1, read on the forward strand.
AGCTCCGCGCGGTATTCGGAGGCAAGGGGAAGGTTTCGATGTTCGAAATGACGAAGCTCGTTTCGAATCACCTGAAGTAAGCGAGCGACGCACCCATCACTCCAAGGGCGGCGATGCCACGGCCGGTCGGGCTTACCCCGCCGGCCGTGATCTTTTGTAAGGGCCCTTTTTCGGTGAGCGATCGATGGCATCGCCTCCCTTTGCGCAGTTCCTCCGCTACGGCGGCGCAGGTGCGATCGGCACCGCCGCGCACTTCGCGACACTCGCGGCGCTCGTCCAGTTCGCGGGAACTGGCGCGGTCGCTGCGTCGACGGTCGGAGCCGTCGTCGGCGCCGTCATCAACTACGCGTTGAACTACCGCTTCACGTTTGCGAGTCGCCGCGCCCATCACGTCGCGCTGCCTCGCTTCGGCGCGATCTCGGTAGCAGGCATCGTTCTCAATGCCGCCGTGCTGTCCGTCGTTCTCGAATTCGTCCAGCCGCACTATCTCGTCGCCCAGGTCGGTGCGACGGGCACCGTGCTGATCGTCGGATTTCTCGCGAATCGCAAATGGACGTTCTGAGCGCGCGCGTGGGCACCGGCGAACCGACCAGGATGCACAGGGTCTCGGTGTCCGTGGTCGTCCCGCTGTTCAACGAGGAGGAGGTGTTGCCGGACTTCCATCGCCGGCTCGGCGCCGTGCTCGACGCGATCGACGCCGACTCCGAAATCGTCTACGTCAACGACGGGAGCAGCGATCGCACGATGGCGCTCCTCACCGAGATCCACGCGCGCGACGCGCGCGTCGCGGTGATCGAGCTCTCGCGCAATTT
>DASSGI010000245.1:0-5575 GCA_035857655.1 Casimicrobiaceae bacterium
CGGAACGCGTCCGGATACGCGCCGAGCTCGTCGCCGGTGCGGCTCGCTGAAAGCGCCGCGAACGCCGCTTCCGCGGCCAGCATTCCGGTCTTCATCGCGTTGTGCGAGCCCTTGATCCGCGGGAGGTTGACGAACCCCGCAGCACAGCCGATCAACGCGCCGCCCGGAAACGCGAGCTTCGGCACCGACTGGAGGCCGCCCTCGTTGATCGCGCGCGCGCCGTACGCGATCCGCTTGCCGCCTTCGAACGTCCCGCGAATCGCCGGGTGCGTCTTGAAGCGCTGGAACTCGTCGAACGGCGACAGGTGCGGGTTCTCGTAGTTCAAGTGGACGACGAAGCCGACCGAAACGAGTCCGTCGCCGTAGTGATAGAGGAACGAGCCGCCGCCGGTTTGCGAATCGAGAGGCCATCCCTGACTGTGCAGAACGAGCCCCTTCCTGTGCTTGTCGGGCGCGACCTGCCACAGCTCCTTGATGCCGATCCCGTACTTCTGCGGGTCGACGCCATCGCGCAGGTTGAATCGCTGCATGAGCTCCTGCGACAGCGACCCGCGACAGCCTTCGGCGAACAGCGTGTACTTCGCGACGAGCTCCATCCCCGGCTGGTATTCGCTCTTGTGCGAACCGTCGCGCGCGACGCCCATGTCGCCGGTCGCCACGCCACGCACCGCGCCGCTCTCCGTGTAGAGGACTTCCGCGGCAGCGAAACCCGGATAGATCTCGACTCCGAGCGCTTCCGCCTGCTGCGCGAGCCATCGGCAGACGTTGCCGAGGCTCACGATGTACATCCCGTGATTGCTCATGAGCCGGGGCAGCGCCCATTCGGGAATGCGGTAGGACTTCTCGCGCGTCAGGATGAGGAAGCGGTCCTCGGTCACCGGCGTCTCGATCGGTGCGCCCTGCGTCTTCCAGTCGGGCAGCAGCTCGTTGAGCGCGCGCGGATCGATGATCGCGCCCGACAGGATGTGCGCGCCGGGCTCCGAACCCTTCTCGATCACGCAGACGGAGAGCTCCTTGCCGGCGGTCGCCGCAAGCTGCTTCAGGCGGATCGCAGCGGCAAGACCCGAAGGGCCGGCGCCGACGATCACGACGTCGAATTCCATCGCTTCGCGTTGCACGCTGGTGACTCCTCTGGCGGAAGACGCTTCTCGCGTGGGCGTCGCACGAAAGGCGGAATTGTATAATGCACCGAGAATGACGCATAAGCCGAGGGTTCTCGTGCACACCTCGCGCCAGCAGATCCGCTGGGGTGACATGGACATGCTCGGTCACGTCAACAACACCGTCTTCTTCCGCTATTGCGAGCAGGCGCGGATCGAATGGACGTACGGGCTCCATCCCGAGGGCGATGCGTACGCGCAAACGGGACCGGTCGTCGTCAACGCGAGCTGCACGTTCCTGCTGCCGCTCGTTTATCCGGGCGAAGTCGAAGTGCGGATGTATCTGGGCGAACCGGGCCGCACGAGCGTGGCCTCGTTCTACGAGATCCTCAAGGACGGCACGAAGTACGCGGACGCCGCAGCGAAGATGGTCTGGATCGATCTCGCCAGCGGACGCAGCGTTCCGCTTCCGGACGTCGTCACCGCGCCGCTGCGCACGCTCGAATCGGCAGGCGGGCACGCCGCGCAACGCGGATAGGCGACGCACCGCGGCGGCGCGGGAATGGAGGACGAGGGCGATGACCACCAGCGCAATGTTGTGGAAGCCGTCGCGCGAGCGCGTTGCGCGAGCGAACGTTACCGACTTCGCGGCGAAATACGCGGGCGCCGCTGGCGGGAAGCCGTCCGATTACGCAGCGCTGTGGCGCTGGTCGAACGCCGAACCCGACGCGTTCTGGCGCGCGGTGTGGGATTACGCGGGCGTCATCGGCGAGCGCGGCGCGCGCACGTTGATCGATCCGGCGAGGATGCCGGGGGCGAAGTGGTTTCCCGACGCTCGGCTCAACTTCGCCGAGAATCTGCTCGCGCGCCGCGCCCCCGACAACGCCGGCGACGGGCTCGTGTTCCGCGGCGAGGATAAGCTCCGAAGCCGCGTGTCCCATGCCGAGCTCACCGCGACGGCATCGAGGATCGCTGCGGCATTGAAGGCGCAGGGCGTGCGAGTCGGCGATCGGGTCGCCGCCTATGTGCCGAACATGCCGGAGGCGATCATCGCGATGCTCGGGGCAACGAGCCTGGGCGCCGTCTGGTCGTCGTGCTCGCCGGACTTCGGCGTGCAGGGCGTACTCGATCGCTTCGGCCAGATCGAGCCGCGCGTGCTCTTCACGGTCGACGGTTACTGGTACAACGGCAAGGCGGTCCCGATCCTCGACAAGGTCGCGGAAATCGCCGCGAAGCTGCCGACGGTCGAGCGCGTCGTCGTCATCCCGTATCTCGAAGCGAGCGGGGAGCGCGCGGCCAATCTCGGCGCGGTGCGCGCGGCAACGTCCTGGAAGGATTTCATCGAAAGCTTCGCCGCGTCGCCGATCGACTACGCGCGCCTGCCGTTCGACCATCCGCTCTACATCCTGTACTCGTCGGGAACGACGGGCGTGCCGAAGTGCATCGTTCACGGCGCCGGCGGGACGCTGCTCCAGCATCTGAAGGAGCACCTGCTGCACGGCGATCTCAGGCCCGGCGATCGCCTTTTCTACTTCACCACGTGCGGCTGGATGATGTGGAACTGGCTCGCGTCGGGGCTTGGCGCGGGCGCGACGCTGCTGCTCTACGACGGCTCCCCGTTCATCGAGCGCGGCAGGGTGTTGTGGGACTTCGCCGACACCGAGCGCAACACGCATTTCGGAACTTCGGCAAAATACATCGATCACGCGAAGAAGATCGGCGTCGTGCCGCGCAAGGACTACGCGCTCGCAAACTTGCGAACGCTGTTCTCGACGGGAAGTCCGCTCGCGCCGGAGAGCTTCGACTACGTCTACCAGTGCGTCAAGGACGATCTGTGCCTGTCGTCGATTTCCGGCGGAACCGACATCGTGTCGTGCTTCGCGCTCGGCTGCCCGACGCTGCCCGTGTGGCGCGGCGAGCTCCAATGCCGCGCGCTCGGAATGGCGGTCGACGTTTTCGACGAAGAAGGCCGCTCGATCCCGGCCGGAAGCAAGCAGCGCGGAGAGCTCGTCTGCACGGCGCCGTTTCCATCGATGCCGATCGGCTTCTGGAACGACGCCGACGGCGCGAAATACCGCGCCGCGTACTTCGAGCGCTTTCCGGGCGTCTGGTGCCACGGCGACTACGTCGAGCTGACCGAGCACGACGGCATGATCTTCCACGGCCGCTCGGACGCGACGCTCAATCCGGGCGGCGTGCGCATCGGCACCGCGGAAATCTACCGCCAGGTCGAGCAGCTGCCCGAGGTGATGGAGAGTCTCGTGATCGGCCAGGATTGGCCGCCGGGAGAAGCCGGCGACGTACGCGTGATCCTGTTCGTGCGGCTCGCCGACGGGCTCGAGCTCGACCAGGCGTTGATCGACAGGATCCGCCAGCACATCCGCAACAACACGACGCCGCGCCACGTTCCGGCGAAGGTCGTGCAGGTCACCGACATCCCGCGTACGAAGAGCAACAAGATCGTCGAGCTCGCCGTGCGCAACGTCGTGCACGGAATGCCGGTGAAGAACATCGAGGCGCTCGCGAATCCCGAAGCGCTCGAGCAGTTCCGCGATCGCGAAGAGCTGAAGACGTGAGCCCGCAGGGCCGCCCCAAGGGCGAACACCGGAGCGCGAAGCGCGAAGGTACTCCAATGACCCCGCAGGGCCGATGAATCTGATTGCGATTCTGTCGGCGATCGGTCTCGAGCAGTGGCGCGCGTTCCGCTGGCGCGCGAGCGTCGAACAGGTGTTCCTTCAGTATGCGCGCGCGATCGAACGCCGCTTGAATGGCGGCACCGTCCAGCAGGGGACGATCGCCGCGATCATCGCCCTCGCGCCGCCGGTCGTTGCGGCGGCCGCTGTCTTCTTCGCGCTCGCCGCGGCGAGTCCTCTTCTCGGGCTCGCGTGGAACATCGTCGTGCTCTACTTTCTGATGGGGTTTCGGCGCTTCAGCCACGCGTTCACCGATGTGCGCGAAGCGCTTGCCGCCGGCAACCTCGGCGCCGCACGCCGAGCGCTCGCCGCGTGGCGCGGCGTCGAAGCGGGCGAGCTTACGAGTTCCGACATCGCGAAGCTCGCGATCGAGCGCGGGCTCCTCGATTCGTACGCCCAGGTCTTTGCCGTGTTGTTCTGGTTTACCGTGCTCCCGGGCCCCGCCGGGGCGGTGCTCTATCGCGCGGCGGCGCTGCTCGCCGCCGAATGGGGAGCTCCCGTCGCAGGCGTCGAGACGACGTCGATCGCGCAGGCGCGCGCGCTGTTCGGCGCGCCGGCACGGGCGCTGCTCTTCGTCCTCGACTGGATCCCGGTGCGCCTCACCGCGCTGTCGTTTGCCATCGTCGGCGATTTCGAGGATGCCGCGCTGTGCTGGCGCACGCAGGCCAGCGAATGGTCGACGCAGGAAGGCGGGGAGCATGCCGGCATCGTGCTCGCGAGCGGCGCGGGCGCGCTCGGCGTCAAGCTGGGCGGCCCTGTGCCCGCGGCCGCCGAGAAGCTCGAATCGCGCCCCGATCTCGGGTTGGGTGACGAACCCGACGCACAGCTTCTGCCGAGCGCGGTGGGGCTCGTCTGGCGGGCGCTCGTGCTCTGGCTGCTGCTGATCCTGCTGCTGACGCTCGCCAACTGGGCACCATAGAGGGGCGAAACCTGTCGCTGCCCCTGGGATTGCTTGACACGCGTTCGCGCCGTGTGCAGAGTCCTTCCACAATTCCAGGGGGTGGGGCCATGAAGGACCGTTGCACGTTTGGCGCGGGCTCAGCGGGATTCCGCTGCATGTGGCGGTGGCTGTGGGTCGCGGCGATCGTCGCGCTCCCCGTCGGCAATGCTGCCGCCCAGGCCTGCAGCCCGGCTGCGGCGCGCGCCGTCTCCGTGCAGGGCACGGTCGAGTGGAAGCGCGCTTCCGAGTCGCAATGGCAGGCGCTCAAGCTGAACGACGCGTTCTGCCCCGGCGATTCGATCCGCGTCCAGGCAAACAGCCGCGCCGACGTTGCGATGCTCAACCAATCGGTGCTGCGGCTCAACGCCAATTCGACGATCACGATCCAGGCACCCAAGGAGCAGTCGACCGGTGTCGTCGACCTGCTTCGCGGCGCGACGAACATCTTCGCGCGCGGGCCGCGCAACCTCGAGGTCAACACGCCGTTCACCGTGGCCGGCGTGCGCGGGACCGAGTTCTTCCTGAACGTCGACGACAGCGAGACGCTCGTGATCGTGTTCGAGGGCACGGTCGTCGCGCAAAATCCTTCCGGCAGCCTGACGCTGACCGACAACCAGGCGGCGGCCGCGCAATCGGGCAGAGCCCCGGTGCTGCGCACGATCGTCAAGCCGAGAGATGCCGTTCAATGGGCGCTCTACTACCCGCCCGTCGTCTACTTCCGCGGCGATGAATTTCCCGCCGGTCCGGGCTGGCAGGGAATGGTCCGAAGCTCGACCGAAAGCTATGCGAAGGGCGATCTCACGGGCGCGCTGCGGGCCGTCGAGAATGCGCCGGCCGACATG
>DASSGI010000246.1:0-5169 GCA_035857655.1 Casimicrobiaceae bacterium
ATAACGTCACGCTCACCCGAGGCGCTCTGTCGCGCGCTTGATGCTCAGCAGCGGGCTTGCTTCCGCAGCACTGTCCCAGAGGAAAGTACCGAGGCGGCGCTCGAAGGCGAAGGCGGGCGCTACTAACGGCGACCATCGTTAGGATCAATTCGCGAAGCGCGTCGGCATCCGCAGCTCCGCTCTCATCGCTCATCGGAAAGGAACCCCGTCTCAGCGCGGCTTTCTAGACAAAATCTAGACATGTGGCGCGCGCTTATCGATAAGTCATTGTTTAGATTGGCGTCCCCAGGGGGATTCGAACCCCCGTACTCACCGTGAAAGGGTGATGTCCTAGGCCTCTAGACGATGGGGACCTTGGACGTCTTGCGAGCGGGCACGGCGCGCGCAAGTTGTTCGTGGTGGAGGTAAGCGGGATCGAACCGCTGACCTCTTGCATGCCATGCAAGCGCTCTCCCAGCTGAGCTATACCCCCACGGCAAAATGAAATTATAGGGGTCGAGCCTCGATCTGGCAAATTTGCCTCGATTTCCGGAACGATTGTTGCCCGTTCGTCGGCTATCATCCTCCATGCGGCGTTCAGACAACGCGTTCTCGTGCGACGCGCGCGATCCCATGTCACTCCCTGATCCCGCATCGACCGTCGACGTCGATTTGTCGCAACGCGTGATCCTGATCACCGGTGCGACCGGCGGCCTTGGTCGCGCGCTGACGCTTGCGTGCGCCGCGCGCGGCGCGACCGTCGTGCTGCATGCGCGTGTCGTGCGCAAGCTCGAAGCGCTCTACGATGAGATTGTCGCAGCCGGTTATCCTCAGCCGACGATCCTTCCACTCGATCTCGCCACGGCGGAAGCCGGTGCCTTTGGCGAGGTCGCCGGCGCGATCCACGCGCAACTCGGCAGGCTCGATGCTCTCATCCATACCGCGGCGCTGCTCGGCTCGCTCGGACCGATCGAGCACCAGTCGTTCGACGCGTGGAAGTCCGTGACGCGCGTCAATCTCGTCGCCGCAATGGCGCTCACGCGATCAGCACTGCCGCTGCTGTCGGCAGCGAGTGACGGCTGCGTCGTGTTCACGCTCGACACGCGCGGCGGCGATCCGCGCGCCTATTGGGGCGCCTACGCAGCATCGAAGGCGGGAATTCTCGCGCTGGCAACGACTCTTGCCGACGAGTGCGAGAGCCGCGCCAATCTGCGGATCAACGCGATCGTGCCCGGACCGATTCGAACGCCGCTGCGGATGCAGACGCATCCCGGCGAGGACCGCTCGGCGTTGCCGGCACCCGAGGCGCTCGTGCCACTGTATCTCCATGTGATCGGAGCACAATCGAAAGCCGAGAGCGGCGTGTGCATCGACGCCCGCGCGTGGCTTGCGGATCAGCCGGCGTCGACGCCGCTCGTCTCCTCATCGCAAACCGCGCGTCCATAGCGCAGCACCACGCGCAGCCGGCGGAATTCGTCCGGCGGCAGCGAATCGGGAACGATGAGCATCGCGCGCGCCGGGTGCCACCAGCGATCACCATCGGCGCGCCAGACGATCGTCGTCAGCGCGGCGCCGACGTACGAATCATCGAGAATAACGCCCGCGAGCGTTCGCCCGCTGCGATCGGTGACAGAGATCGTTCGATCGATGCCTACGTGCACGATCGCGGCAACGCCGCGGCCGGCGCAACGCCAAAGGCTCGAAACGAAAACGACGAGCACGATCGCAACGCAGCCGAGCGAACCTGGCGTCGGCAGACGCATCGCGGGGATCAGCGCGCAGGTTGCCACGCACCCGCCGATAATCGCGGCGCCCGCGATGCACGACGGTCGAGGCTCGAGCCGCAGTCTTTGCGCTTGCTTCATCGCAACGATTGCACACGGCCGACGCCGCGATGCAAATCGTCGAGATGGACTAGGACGCGTTTCCGGGATTCTTCTTACCCGCGAGCAGCAGCCACGTCGCGACGACCGTGTCGGGATTGAGCGAGATGCTCTCGATCCCCTGCGCGACGAGCCATTGCGCGAGGTCCGGATGATCGGACGGGCCCTGCCCGCAGATTCCCGCGTACTTGTTCGCCTTGCGGCACGCGGCGATCGCCATCGACAGCATCGCCTTCACTGCGTCGTCGCGCTCGTCGAACGCCGTCGCGATCGGACCGCCGGCATCCCGGTCGACGCCGAGCGTGAGCTGCGTCATGTCGTTGGAGCCGATCGAGAACCCGTCGAAGTACTCGAGGAAGCGGTCGGCGAGCACGGCATTCGACGGGATCTCGCACATCATGATGACGCGGAGCCCGTTCTGGCCGCGCGAGAGGCCCTGCGCCTCGAGCAGCGCAAGGACTTCCTCGGCCTCGCCGAGCGTGCGCACGAACGGGACCATCAGCTCGACATTGGTGAGTCCCATGTCGTCGCGGACGCGCTTCATCGCGGCGCACTCGAGTGCGAAGCAATCGTGGAACTCCGGCGCGATGTAGCGTGACGCGCCGCGAAACCCGAGCATCGGGTTTTCTTCGTGCGGCTCGTAGCGCTGGCCGCCGATCAGGTTCGAGTACTCGTTCGACTTGAAGTCGGAGAGGCGCACGATCACCTTCTTCGGCCAGAACGCCGCGGCGATCGTCGCGACGCCCTCGGCGATCTTGCTGATGTAGAACTCCGTCGGGCTCGCATAGCCGCCGATGCGTTCGCGGATCTCGCGCTGCAGCTCGGGCGACTGCTTGTCGAGCTCGAGCAGCGCCTTCGGATGAATGCCGACATTCTTGTTGATGATGAATTCCAGCCGCGCAAGGCCGACGCCTTCGTTCGGAAGCTGGCGAAACTCGAACGCGAGCTCGGGATTGCCGACGTTCATCATCACCTTCGTCGGCGCCGGCGGCATCCGATCGAGCGTAACGTCGACGACTTCCACTTCGAGCAGCCCGGCATAGACGTGACCGGTGTCGCCTTCGGCGCAGGACACCGTCACCGGCGCCCCGTCGGCGAGGCTGAGCGTCGCGTCGCCGCATCCGACCACGGCCGGAATTCCGAGCTCGCGGGCGATGATCGCCGCGTGGCACGTGCGGCCGCCGCGATTGGTGACGATCGCCGCTGCGCGCTTCATCACCGGCTCCCAATCTGGATCGGTCATGTCGGCAACCAGCACGTCGCCCGTCTGCACGCGGTCCATCTGAGCCGCCGACTTGATGACTTTGACCGTGCCCTGGCCGATGCGCTGACCGATCGCGCGGCCGCTTGCGAGAACGTCGGATTTCGCTTTCAGGCGATAGCGCCGCAGATTTCCGGCGCTCTCGCGCGATTTCACGGTTTCGGGCCGCGCCTGGAGGATGTAGAGCTTGCCGTCGACGCCGTCGCAGCCCCACTCGATGTCCATGGGCCGCCGATAATGCTTCTCGATCGCGACCGCGTAACGCGCGAGCTCGTGCGCCTGCTGATCGGTGATCGAGAACCGAATGCGATCCTCGGCGGCGACCGGCTCGGTCCTGGTCGAGCCTCCGACGCCCGTGCCTTCAGCAAAGCCCATCCGCACCGCTTTCGCACCGAGCGACTTTCTGAGGATCGCCGGTCGTCCCGCCGCGAGATTCGGCTTGTAGACGTAGAACTCGTCGGGATTCACCGCACCCTGGACGACGGTTTCGCCGAGGCCGTACGACGACGTGATGAACACGACCTGGTCGAACCCCGATTCGGTGTCGAGCGTGAACATCACGCCCGACGCACCGACGTCGCTGCGAACCATTCGCTGGACGCCTGCCGAGAGCGCAACATTAGCGTGCGCAAATCCCTGGTGCACTCGGTAGGCGATTGCACGGTCGTTGTAGAGGCTGGCGAATACCTCCTTAATTGCATGAAGAATATTGTCCAAGCCTTTGATGTTTAGGAATGTCTCCTGTTGACCGGCGAACGAAGCCTCGGGCAGGTCCTCGGCGGTCGCCGACGAGCGCACGGCCCAGCTCGCGTCCGGCGCGCCGTCTGCGAGTTTCCGATAGGCGGCGGCAATCTCGGCATTCAACTCGGAGGGCAGCGGCGCCGCCGAGACCCAGCTGCGAATTTCGGTGCCCGCTTTCGCAAGCGCCGAAACGTCGTCGACGTCGAGCGATGCAAGCCGCGCCGCGATTCGCTTGTCGAGCCCGTCGTTCGCGAGAAATTCGCGAAACGCGAATGCCGTCGTCGCAAATCCGTTCGGAACTTCGATTCCAGCGTGGCGGAGCTCGCCGATCATCTCGCCCAGCGATGCATTCTTGCCGCCGACCTCGCCGACGTCGGCCATCCGTACATTGTCGAAGGGGATTACTCGTTGGGAGGCGTTCGTCATTGCGGGTCGGACCTCAAGCGGGATAGAGCGCGCGATGGCGTTCGCGCGTCCTTCGATCGAAGGGCCGCATTTTATCGCGGCCGGCTATGCAAGCGATTGACTGGCCTCAAAACAGCGAACCCGCCGCAGCGGGTTCGCGTTCGAGGCATCCTCGAGACGGCGGCGCGCCGTCCCTCTGCGTAGATCAAGGCGTGGAGCTTCCTCCGGATCCTCCCGAACGCCCCTCTCCCGGGAGCGAGAGATCGATCGGGTCGGCGGGCCCCACGCTCTCCAGCTCGGCCTCGCCGTCGCCGGATGCGGCTTCGGGGGAACGGCTCTTCACCGCGCGCCGCAGCGTCCGATAGAGATCCGGATGCGACGACTTGAGGTAACTGATGATTTCGAAGTCGACGCGCTTCACCTGCGACAGATCGATCTGTTCGACGTGCACGAGGCGCAGCAACTCGCGCACGGGCTTCGGCATTTCGCGTCCGCTTTCATAACGCGATCCGCCGCTTTGCGTGACGCCGATTTGCGTCCAGAACTGTTCCTGGTTGAGTCCGAGGCGCCGCCGGATCTCGCGCGGGTTCAATACACGGTCGAAAATTTTCATGCGTCGAGTGTCGTCCCGCGGGCCCGGTGACTGCTGGGGGAACCCGCGCGCCTAACACTAGGATTCCAATGGCATATTCTTGGCAGATTATCGGCGAATAAGCAAGGGCCATTCATCCGTTCACGGGCACCGTCTCTCGCAATGTGGCAATTCGTGAACATCTCCGCCCCCTTTTCCCGTTAGATGTAGCGTGCAATCGATGCTCGGCCCGGTCTGTACGACGCCGAAAAGCGGCGCCCCGACTCGTCGCGTACAACGCGTGGCGGAACGGTCGTCGCGCACGGGTG
>DASSGI010000247.1:0-7693 GCA_035857655.1 Casimicrobiaceae bacterium
GATCGATTCGGTGTTCATCGTCGACTCCACGTCGACGCATTCGGCGTGCCCGGACATCTGCACAATGACATCGGCGCGTGCAATCCCGAGCGTTCGACGCGCTGCAACATCGCATTCATCGGGATGGGTGTTCGGAGGGAAATCCAACCCATCATTTTAACTTGTATTGATCGACGGCGTTACCCTACACTTCAATGCCATCTCGCCTTCCGCCCGCGAAGAACGGCGCGGCAGCGGCGGTTTCGGCGAGCCAAGCGGTCGGCCAGGGCCGCGAATCGCGATCAGCAGGGGAAACCATGACAATACGGTTTGGACGCGTTGCCGCGATTGCGGCATTCACGATCGGTGTGGTGGTCGCCGGCGCAGTGACGCGAGCGAACGCCGAGGACGTCACGATCGAGGTGTGGAGCCACGAAGCCGACGAGCCGGCGAAGGTCGCGTTCCGCGAGCTTGCGATCAAGAACCTCGAGAAAGCGAACCCGGGCGTCAAGGTGAAGCTCACGTGGTACGAAAAGAATCCGCTGTTCGCGGCGTTGAAGACGGCGCTGCCTGCAGGGAAGGGTCCCGACGTCTTCTACCTCGAGCCCGACCAGACTGAATACATCACCGCCGGCTACGTCGTTCCGCTCGACGATCTCGTCAACTGGAACAACATCGAGCCGTGGGCGCGCAAGGTGTGGATCAAGGACGGCAAGACGTACGGGATCCCGCAGGAGGCCTATACGGTCGAGCTCTACTACAACAAGGACATGCTGAAGCAGCTCGGCGTCACGCTGCCCGCGAACGCGCAGCTCACGCAGGCGCAGTTCCTCGATCTCGTCAAGAAAGCGCGCGCAGCGGGAATGACGCCGATCGCGCAGGGCGTCGGCGACCGGCCGTACCCGGGCGCGTACATCACCGTCGAAGCGTTGCTGCGCAAGCTCGGCCCCGACGATTACCAGAAGCTCTTCACCGGCAAGCTGTCGTTCTCCGATCCGCGCGTCGTCGAAGTGCTGCAGTGGGTGAAGCAGCTCGTCGACGCCGGCGCCTATCCGAAGAATTTCATGACGCTCAAGCTCGGCGAGTCGCACTACTATTTCTACAGCAAGCCCGGTGCGCTGATGCTGCCGATGGGAAGCTTCTACACGGGGCGCGCGTTCGTTCCCGAGGACAAGGGCGGGCAACCGGCGAGCTTCCCGCTCGGGATCATGCAGTTCCCGGCGATGGACAAGGGCGCGTGCAACGAGTGCAAGACCTCGACGATCGGCGCGAGCTTCGCGATCAACGCCGCGAGCAAGCACAAGAAGGAGGCGGCGAAGTTCCTCGACGCGATGTCCACGCCCGAAATGGGCAAGATGTGGATCGAGACCGTTTATCTGCAGACCGGGATCAAGGCCGACGTCAAGCAGTTCTCGGGACCGCACGCGGCGTACTTCACCGAGCTGATGGAACGGCAGAAAGGATCCAAGTATTTCATCGGGCAGCCGCGCGACATGGTCACCGGCGAGTGCAAGGAGGCGTTCGCGCAGGTGCTGAATTCGGGATTCCCTGGCGGGCTGCTGTCGGTCGATCAGACCGTGCAGATGATGAACAAGGCCTGCTACAAGAGCTAGCGGCTCGCTCTCTAGAGGCCGAGGCGCAAGCCCCTGATCTCGTGACCGAGCGTTCGGCGCGGCCGGAGCTCGACGCCCGGCGCGCCGGGCTCGGGGTGCTGTTCGCGTTCCTGACGCCCGCGCTCGTCATCTACGCGGGGTTCACCGTCTATCCGGTACTGCGGACGTTCTACAACGCGTTCCACGCGATCAAGCCGCACAACGTCGTCGAGTTCGTCGGTCTCGCGAACTTCACGGCGCTACTCGGCGCGGACCCGGTGTTCTGGAAGGCGGTGACGAACACCGCGCTCTTCACGATCGTCGCGACGATCGTCGACGTCGTAGGCGGATTGCTGCTCGCGCTTTGCCTGTTCGCGCAGGCCCCGCTCGCGCGCTTCTTCCGCGTCGTGTGGTTCACGCCGGTGCTGATGTCGTACGTGGTGGTCGGCATCCTCTGGGTATGGATCTTCGATTACGACTGGGGTCTCGCGAACGCGGTGTTGCGCTGGATCGGGCTTGGCGCGCTCGAGCAATCGTGGCTCGGGCATCCGTCCACGGCGCTCTGGTCGGTCCTCGTCGCGCACGAGTGGAAGTGGCTCGGCTTCAACATGATCGTGTTCCTCGCAGCGCTGCATGCGCTGCCCTCGGAGGTGCTGGGCGCGGCCGAGCTCGACAACTGCGGCTGGTTCGCGAAGCTCGTGTACGTGATCGCACCGATGCTCCGAGCGACGATCGTCAACCTACTCGTCCTTTCCTTCATCGGCAAGATGATGGTGTTCGACCTGGTCTGGGTGATGACGGGCGGCGGGCCGCTGTGGTCGAGCGAGACGGTGTCGACGTACGTCTACAAGCGGGCGTTCGAGTGGAACACATTCGATCTCGGCTACCCGTCGGCGATCGCGGTGCTGTGGTTCCTGATCATCCTCGCGTTCGTCGCGATCATCACGCGTTTGCTGCGCCGGCGAGAGAGGCTGGAGTTCTAGGCGATGCCGACGGCAGCGCTCCGGCGACCGGGGTTCGCGCAGCTCGCGCGAATCCCGCTGTTTGCGTTCATCGCGCTCTACACGGTGATTACCGGCGGGCCGCTGTTGTGGGTCACGTCGATGTCGCTCCGAACGACCGCCGAGATCTTCAAATCTCCGTACGCGTGGCCCTCGCCCGCGCACTGGGAGAAGTTCGCCGATGCGTGGGTCAAGTCGAACTACGCGACGTACTTCTGGAACAGCACGGTGACGGTCGTGAGCGCGGTGATTCTCGTCACGGTCATCGGCGCGATGGCGGCGCATTGCCTCGCGCGCTATCAGTTCCGCGGCAACCGGCTCGTTCGTTTCCTGATCCTGTCGGGCCTCGTGCTGCCGCCGCAGCTGCTGATCCTCGCGCTCTTCCAGATTCTGCTGGAGATCAACCTTTACAACACGCTGACCGGCCTCGTCCTCGTCTACGTGGCGACGCACGTCGCCGTGACGGTCTACATTCTCGAAGGCTTCTTCGCGCAGATCCCGCAGGATCTCTTCGACGCCGCGCGGATCGACGGCTATTCGGACTTCGAGATCTTCTGGCGTGTGACGGTGCCGATCGGGATGCCGGCGATCTTCACGACGGTGATGCTCAATTTCATCATCCTCTGGAACGAGTTCCTGTTCGCGGTGGTCCTGCTTACCGACGACAACAAGCGGACGCTGCCGCTCGGGATCATGCATTTCACGGGCAGCCATCAGCTCGACGTCGGGATGGCCGCAACGGGACTGATGATCGCGATCGTTCCGATCATCGCGATCTACGCGTTCTTCTCCGAAACGATGATCAAGGGAATGACGGCGGGTGCCGTGCGTTGAGGCGAGATCTGCAGGAGGCGGTGCTATGAGCGGTCGCGGACGCATGCGCCAGCCTAAGGACGCGGCCGCTCAGCGCATCGCCGACGAAATGCGGACATGGCAGTCATAACGGTCGACAAGCTCACCAAGCGCTACGCGGGCGCGTCGGCGACGGCGGTCGCCGACGTGAGCTTTACCGTCGCCGATCGCGAGTTCATGGTGCTGCTCGGTCCGTCCGGCTGCGGCAAGTCGACGGTGCTGCGAATGATCGCGGGCCTCGAGCCTATCAGCGCCGGCACCGTCTCGATCGACGGGCGCGTCGTCAACGACGTTCCCGCGAAGTCGCGCGACATCGCGATGGTATTCCAGTCGTACGCGCTGTACCCGCACATGACGGTTTACGACAACCTCGCCTTCGGGCTGCGCAGGCGGAGCGTCGAGCGCGCCGAAATCGCGCGCCGCGTGCAAGCGGCCGCAGCCAAGCTGCGACTGACCGAGTTCCTCGAGCGCAAGCCCTACGCGCTTTCGGGCGGACAACGGCAGCGCGTCGCGCTCGGCCGCGCGATCGTCCGCGACCCGAAGCTCTTCCTCTTCGACGAGCCGCTGTCGAATCTCGACGCAGCGCTGCGGGTGTCCACGCGCAACGAGCTGATCCGGCAACAGCGCGAGATCGGCACCACGTCGATTTACGTGACGCACGACCAGGTCGAAGCGATGACAATGGGCGATCGGGTGTGCATCATGAACGAGGGCAGGGTCGTGCAGATCGGCGCGCCGCTCGACGTCTATCGCAATCCGGCGGACACGTTCGTCGCCCGCTTTCTCGGGAGCCCTCCGATGAACCTTTTGCACGGTCGGCTCGAAGCGCGGGAGGGCCGGATGTTCGCGCTCGTCGGACGCGACGGTCTTGCGCTGCCGCTCGGCGCGGAGTCGTCGTTCGGCACCAACGCCGCTCGCGACGTCCTCGTCGGCATCCGCCCGGAAGATCTCTACGAATCGCTGCCGGCAGCGAGCGCGACGAGCATCGCGCGCGTGCCGGCGCGCGTCACCGCGGTCGAGCCGCTCGGCGCCGAGACGCTGCTCGTGCTGGCGCTCGCCGGATCGGACGACGAAGTGATCGCGCGGATCGGCCGCGACACGAACGTGAAGAGCGGCGAGCGCATCGACATCGGCGTCGACGGGGCGGCCGTCCACTTGTTCGATCCGGCAACGACGAAGGCGATCGAACGAAGAACGCTATCGCTGCGAGGAGAGACATCGTGAATACATCGAAGCCCCTGCGCGTGGCGATTGCGGGCGCCGGGATGATCAGCTGGCATCACCTCACCGCATGGCGCAAGCTGGGCGAGCGCGTGGAGCTCGTCGCCGTCTGCGACCCGGACGGCGACAAGGCAGCGACCCGCGCGCGCGAGTTCGGGATTCCTCGAACCTATCGCGATGCCGATGCGATGTTCGCAGCGGAGGAGATCGATGCGGTCGACGTCGCGTCGCCTCGCGAGACGCATGCGGCGTGGGTCGAGGCGGCTGCCGATCGCGGTATCGACGTCCTCTGCCAGAAGCCGATGACGCCGACGCTGGCCGAATCGAAGGCGCTCGTCGCGCGCGTCGAGGGAAAGTCGCGGATGATGGTGCACGAGAACTGGCGCTTTCGGCCGTGGTATCGCGAGCTCAAACGCTGGATCGCTGACGGCGAGCTGGGGCGGGTGCTCTTCGGGAGCATGTCGATGATCTCCTCGGGAATGCTTCCCGATGCCACCGGCCAGCGGCCCGCGCTCGTACGCCAGCCGTTCATGCAGCACGAGGTGCGGTTGATGATCGCCGAAGTGCTAATTCACCATCTCGACGTGATGCGCTACCTCTGCGGCGAGCTCGCGGTCGTCGATGCGCGCACCGCGCACACGCTTTCCGACGTGCGCGGCGAGACGCTCGCCTCGATCTTTCTCGAAACGGCAACGGGTGCGCCGGTCGAGGTCAACGGAACGATGGCCGCAGCGGGCTTTCCGGCGCGGCCGCCGGATCGGGTGGAGATCGTCGGGAGCCGCGCGAGCGTAGTCTTCGACGATTGGGAATTGCGCTTTCTCGGCCCGTCGCCGCGGAGCGCGCGGTACGATCGCGATGCCGGCTATCAGGCGAGCTTCGACGGCGTCATTGCGCACTTCGTCGATTGCCTCGACAGCGGCGCGCCATTCGAGACGGGTCCAGGCGACAATCTCGAGACGCTGCGCCTCGTCGAGGACGCGTATACCGCCGCCGGCCGCCGCATCGCCCGCGGCAAAGCCTGACGAGCGAGAAGGAGATGGACGCGCCCCCGCATCCGCCGATCGGCAAGGACAAGTCTGCGCTCGACACGCCGGCGCTTCTCGTCGATCTCGACGTCCTCGAAGCGAACATCGCGCGGATTGCGAAGACCTGTCGCGACAACGGTGTCGGCTGGCGGCCGCATTCGAAGTCGCACAAGACGCCCGAGATCGCGCGGCTCGAGCTCGCGGCGGGTGCGATAGGCATCGCCTGCGCGAAGGTAGGCGAGGCGGAAGCGATGGCCGCTGCCGGCATTCGCGACATCTTCATCGTCAACCAGATCGTCGGCGCGCAAAAAGTGCGGCGGCTGATCGATCTGATCGGTCCCGCGCGGCCGATCGTCGCCGTCGACTGCATCGCCAATCTCGACGAGCTCGACGGCGCCGCGCGAGCGCAGCGCAAGACGCTGGACGTCGTCGTCGAGGTCGACATCGGCATGCATCGCGCGGGCGTGCTTCCCGGCGCGGCGGTCGTCGCGCTCGCCGCGGAGATCGCGCGCCGCCCCGGGTTGCGCTTCGTCGGCGTGACCGGTTGGGAGAGCCACGCGACGCGAATCGTCGATCCGGTCGAGAAGGAACGCGCCGTCGTCGCGGCGATCGCGGAGCTCACCGCGAGCGCGCGCGCCTGCAGCGACGCCGGGCACCAGGTCTCGGTCGTGAGCTGCGGCGGCACCGGCACGTTCCCCTATTGCACACAGCAGCCCGGCGTCACCGAGGTGCAGACAGGCGGCGCGATCTTCAGCGACGTCCACTACCGCACCCATTATCATGTCGATTTCCCGTACGCGCTGACGGTGCTCACAGCGGTAACCAGCCGGCCGACGCCCACGCGCATCGTGTTCGACGCGGGGAAGAAGACGATGAGCGAGGACGCGGCGGTGCCGCTGCCTACGGGAATTCCGGCGGTCGAGAGAATGAAGATCTCGGCCGAGCACACGACCGTCGAGCTCGAGCACCCGAGCGAAACGCCGAAGATAGGTGATCGGATCGAGTTCGTTGTAGGCTATTCGGATACGACCGTCCACCTGCACGAGGAAATCGTCGGCATCAGGAAGGGACGGATCGAAGAGGTCTGGCGAGTTGCCGGACGCGGCAGGATTAAGTGAAGGAAGAATCCGATGAGTCTCGATACCTATCCCCGCGGCGTTCTCGTTCCGGCAGTGACGCCGTTTCACAAAGACCTGAGCGTCGACGCGAAGCGCTTCGTCGACCACTGCAAATGGCTGCTCGCGGAAGGCGCGAGCGGTCTCGCCGTCTTCGGAACGACCAGCGAGGCCAATTCGCTGTCGATCGCCGAACGGATGGATCTGCTCGAGCGGCTGATCGAGAGCGGCATCCCGTCAGGCGTCCTGCTGCCGGGCACCGGCTGTTGTGCGCTGCCCGACACGGTCGCCCTGACGAAGCATGCGACGGAGCGCGGCTCGTTCGGCGTGCTGATGCTGCCGCCGTTCTACTACAAGGGTGTCAGCGACGACGGCCTTTACGCGAGTGTCGCCGAGGTGATCGAGCGTGTGGGCGACAAGCGATTGCGCATCTACCTCTATCACATTCCGCCGATGGCGGGCGTCGGCTTCTCGCTGCCGCTGATCGAGCGGCTGCTGAAGTCGTACCGCGGCGTCGTCGTGGGCATCAAGGACAGCTCGGGCGACTGGAAGTACACGAAGGCGCTTCTCGACGCATTCCCGGGGTTCGAAGTCTTTCCCGGCGCCGAAAGCTATCTGCTCGACGCGCTGCGGGCCGGCGGTGCGGGTTGCATTTCGGCGACGGCGAACGTCAACGTCGCGGCGATGGATACGCTCGTTCGCGGCCACAAGAGCCCCCACGCCGACGGGATGCAGCGCGCGCTCACCGCGATTCGCGCCGCGGTCCAGAAATATCCGCTCGTCCCCGCGAACAAGGCGATTCTCGCGCGCATTCACGACGACGATGGCTGGAACGTCGTGCGGCCGCCGCTCGTCGCCCTTACGGCCGACCAGAAAACGGCGCTCTTCACCTCGCTCGACGCGCTCGG
>DASSGI010000248.1:0-5057 GCA_035857655.1 Casimicrobiaceae bacterium
CGCAATAGAGGTTACAGCGTCCTTCGCCGGAGGGCAGGCTTCCGGCGACGACCACCGAGCCTGGCGGTACGCGACCGTACGTGACCTCGTCGCGCGCGCGGTTGTAGATCTTCGTGCTCTGACCGATGAAAACGCCCATCCCGAGCACGGAATTTTCGCCAACGACCACGCCTTCGACGACCTCGGAGCGCGCGCCGATGAAGCAGTTGTCCTCGATGACCGTTGGATTCGCCTGCACTGGCTCGAGGACGCCGCCGATGCCCACGCCGCCCGACAGATGCACGTTCTTCCCGATCTGCGCGCACGAGCCGACGGTCGCCCAGGTGTCGACCATCGTTCCCTCGTCGATGTACGCGCCGATGTTCACGAAGGAGGGCATCAGCACGGTGTTCTTCGCGACGAACGCGCCGCGCCGCACGACTGCGGGCGGAACGACGCGTACGCCGGTGGCGGCGAGCTCGTCGTCGCTGAGTCCCGCGAACTTGGTGGGAACCTTGTCGTAGAAAGCGAACGGCTCGGCGCTCTCCGCGTGCCGACCGAAGCGCATCGGCGCGTTATCGACAAGGCGAAACGACAGCAGCACCGCCTTCTTGATCCATTGATGCGTCACCCAGGCGCCATCGCGCTTTTCGGCGACGCGCAGGCGGCCGCGATCGAGGTCGGCGATCACTTGCGCGATTGCTTCGCGCAAGGGTGCAGCGGCGGTCTGCGGCGAGAGGCTCGCGCGCGATTCCCATGCGGATTCCACCGCGGATTCGAGGTCGGTCATGGCGGCATTGGGGGCAATGCCGTGATTTTACCCTGCCGGCGCCGGCCTCTCGCGCCCGGCAGCGCTCGCCGTGCGGAACCTGTCACATCGCCTTGAACAGATGCGCGAACGTGCGGCTTACAGGAAGCTTCTCGTCGCGGTTCTTGAGCACGATCACCGGCTCGCCGCGCCAGTCGCGATCGACGCGCTCGATCGCGCGCAGGCTCACGATGGACCCGCGGTGGATCTGCCAGAAGGCTTCCGGATCGAGCGATTCGTAAAGCTCCTTGATCGGCTTCCGGATGAGCGCTTCACCGTCGCGCGTGACGACTTTCGTGTACTTGTCCTCGGCGCGGAAGTAGAGCACGTCGTCTACCGAGATCATCCGCATCGACGCGCCGAGCGAGGCGCGGATCCATCTGAGCGGACCTGCACCGTCCGCGCGTTCGGCGAGCTTCGCGAGGAGCGCTGTCAGGTCGAGCGGAGCTTGCGCGAGGCGGCTCTTCAGCCGTGCGACGACCTTGGCGATCTTCTCGGGCATCGGCGGCTTCAGCACATAGTCGATCGCGCCTTCGTCGAACGCAGCGACCGCGTACTCGTCGTAGGCGGTCACGAACACGATGTGGCAACGCGGCGCAAGCTCGCGCGCCACTTCGAGCCCCGAGAGAATCGGCATCCGGATGTCGAGAAACGCGATGTCCGGCTGCTTCGCGTTCGCGAGCGCGACCGCCTCTTCGCCGTTGACCGCTTCGGCGACGATCTCGAGCTCGGGCCATGCGGCGATGAGTCGCGCCTTGAGGAGCGCGAGCATCATCGGCTCGTCTTCGGCGATCAGCGCGGTCGGCATCGCTGTCAGGCGGCCGCGCCGACGCGTGAAGCGGCGAGCGGCGACGCCAGCTCGTACGGGACTTCGATCGTCGCCTTCGCACCGTGCGGGGCTACCTCCTCGAGGCTGAAGCGCGCGCGTGCCCCGAAGAGCGCCGCGAGCCTGTCGCGCAGGTTCGCCAGGCCGACGCCTTGCCCGGGTTGCGAGTTGTTGCCGGACAGGCCGCAACCGTTGTCGGTGACGGTGACGACGAGGCGATCGGCCTCGTTCCTTGCCGCGATGGTGATGCGGCCACCGGCCGCCTGCGGCTCCAATCCGTGCGTAACGGCGTTCTCGACGACGGAAATGAGCAGTACCGGCGGGAACGGGTGCGTGCGCAGCGCCTCCGGCACGTCGATCGAGAATTCGAGACGCGCACCCATCCGCATCCGCAGGATGTTGAGGTACGCCTCGGCAAGCTCGATCTCCTGACCGAGCGTGGTGCTCGCGTGCCGCAGCTGCGGAAGTGCCGCGCGCAGGTACGCGAGCAAGTGTCCGAGCATCTTCGACGCTTGCGGGGGATCGGTCTCCGTCAGGAACTGGACTGAAGCGAGCGTGTTGAACAGGAAATGCGGCTCGACCTGCGCCTGCATCAGCTTCAGCTCGGATTCGATCGCGTGCTTCGACACCAGATGGCGCTCGGCCTCGGCCCTGTGCAGCGCTTCCGCTGCGCGCGCTTCGCGGAGCCTCAGCACCCAGAAGAGGCTCACGAACACGCCATTGAAGAACGCCGACGTGTACGTGAGCAGGAACGTCGTCTGATGCTCCATCACGTACGTCGTCGAGTAGCCCTTGAGCACGATCGTCAGCGCGATGCCGATGATGGCTCCGATTGCGACCGCGACCGCCAATCGGCGCAGCGGCGAGTTGCTCGACCACGGAGCCGCGGCGTTGACGCAGTAGGCGATCGCCAGGCCGTCGCACTGAGCGGTGACAAACGGATGCCAGAACGGGCGCGGGTCCTCGATCCAGAAGACTGCGGCGAACCCGGTGTTGACGAGGACGATGAGCACGAACGACTGCCAGGAAAAGCGGAAGCCCTCGGCGAGCTTTGCCCGAAGGCCGGAAGGGGGCGAAGACGGGATTGCGGGCGTAGTCATGACGGGCATTCTAGAGCCCTGCGGCTCGCCGGGGATGCCTCGCGACAGGGCGTCCTCGGCGCCGACAGGCCGTGCGTCGACCGGCGTCAGCGCGGCGGTGCGAGCGTCGCAGCGAAGCGCACGATCCGCTCGATCGCCTCGGCGCATTCGTCGCGCCGGGCGACGAGCGCGATCCGAACGAAGCCTCGTCCCGGGTTCGTGCCGTGCGCGTCGCGGCCGAGGAAGCTGCCGGGAAGCACCGTCACCGCTTCCTCTGCGAACAGGCGCCGCGCGAACTCGCTGTCGTCGATCGGCGTCCGTGCCCACAGGTAAAACGCCGCATCGGGCATCCGACAGCGAAGCGCATGCGCCAGCCGGGGCTGCAGTGTCGCGAATTTCGCCGCGTATTCGGCGCGGTTGGCGATCACATGGGCTTCGTCGCGCCAGGCGGCGAGGCTCGCCGCGGCCACGGCCGGCGACATCGCCGAGCCGTGATAGGTGCGGAACTGGTGAAATGCTGCGATGAGCGACGCATCGCCGGCGATGTACCCCGAGCGAAGTCCCGGCGCGTTCGATCGCTTCGAAAGGCTGCCGATCGAAACGAGCCGTGGAAAGCCGCCGCGGCCTTGCGCTTGCGCGACCGCGAGCGCGCCGAGTGGCGGCCGCGACTCGTCGAAATAGATCTCCGAATAGCACTCGTCGGCGACGATCACGAACCCGTGGCGATCCGACATCGCGAACAGATGCTCCCACTCGTCGCGCGTGGTGACGCGGCCCGTTGGATTGTCGGGTGAGCACACGTAGATCAACTGCGTGCGTGCCCAGACGGCATCGGGAACGTGGCGCCACGCGGGCGCGAAATCGCTCGCAGCGACCGCGTTGACGCAATAGCCCTCGGCGCCGGCGAGAAGCGCGGCCCCTTCGTAGATCTGGTAGAAGGGATTCGGCATCAGCACCGTCGCACCGGCGCGACTCGCGTCGATCACGGTCTGCGCGAAGCTGAACAGCGCCTCGCGACTTCCGAGCACCGGCAGCACCTGCGTGTTCGGATCGAGCGAAGAGAGTCCGTGCCGGCGTTCGAGCCACGCGGCGATCGCTTCGCGCAGCGCGGGCGGTCCGATCGTCGTGGGATAATTCGCAAGGCCGCGGCCGCCCGCCGCGAGCGCTTCGAGAACGAGCGCGGGCGTCGGATGCCGCGGCTCGCCGATCGACAGGTTGATCGGCGTCAATGCCGGGTTCGGGGCGACTCCGGCGAACGATCGCCGCAGACGCTCGAAGGGGTACGGCTGCAGGCGCGAAAGACGGGGATTCAACGTGGTGTTCGAGCGGACGAGCACGGAAGTATACGAGACAGGCATCGGCGACATCGCGCGGAGTGCGACGCAATGCCGCGATTGAACGCTGTCGCGGCAGCGACGGAAAGCGCGGCTCCGCTGCCCTGGGCGTGGCGAATCGCTTCGTGGCTCGCCACAGTGGTGGGGATCCTGCTCCTCGGCTATGTGATTGCGCTGTGGGGGTGGCGCTGGTTTGCCCCCGCACCCGCGCGCGTTTCGGAGCCGGCCGCAGCCGAGGGGTGGACGCCCGCGATCGTCGCGGCGCCTCTGTTCGGGCGAGCGGGTGTGCCACTGGCGGCCGATGCTGCTGCGCCGGCGACTCTACAGGGCGACACGAGGCTGCTCGGGGTATTCGCGGAAGCTGGCGGCGCGGGATATGCACTTTTTCGCCTGGCCGATCGCGGTCCGGCGCTCGTGAAGGCGGGCGCTGAAATCGCGGACGGGGTGACGCTCGTCGAAGTGCGGCCTGACGGCGTGCGGATTCGCGACCACGGCGATCTGCGCGATATCGAGCTTCGGGGCGCGAGTACGACAGCACCGAAAGCGGCTCCCGCGCCGAAGGTTGCTGCCCCGCGCGGCGCCGTTCGCGCGGCCTGCGCGCCGCCGCCCGGGTTCAAGGGCCCGATCTACCGCCTCAGCGCCGAGTTGCTCACCGGGGTGGCGTCGAGTCCGGAAAGCTGGCAAGCGGTGCTGACACCGGTGCCGGGCGGCCTCGCGATTCGCGACACCTCGGGATTTGCAACGATGCTCGGCATGAAGACCGGCGATCGAATGACACAGGCGAACGGCATCGCGCTCTCCGACATCGACGACGTCCAGGTTGCGTTCGTCAAGCCGTTGATCGCGAGCCAGGCGGTGCGCGTCGCGGGAATTCGCGACGGCAAGCCTTCCGAGTGGCTGTTCCTCAACGCGGGCGCGTGTCCGGGATGACGACGGGAAGCCACGCGAGAAGCGCTCCCGGATCGTCGATCGTCCCGTCGGCGGACCAACGCAGCGGATCCTCGGCCGCGTCGATGTAGCCATAACGCGCG
>DASSGI010000249.1:0-2682 GCA_035857655.1 Casimicrobiaceae bacterium
ATCTGCGCAATCGGCTACGGCGATCCGAGCGGCGTGCACGAGCGCCTGCCGCGGCCGAGCTTCAGCGAAGCGTGCAGGATCGTGTAGGGCGCGCCGTCGCGTCACAGACTGCACCACTATGCAGCCATCCCGGCGCCACGCTCACAGCAGCCACTCGATCGGCAGCATTCCGAGGAATTCGATCCACGCGCGCTGCGACGCAGTCGTGCCCGGTTCTTCCGTGTAACGGATCTCGCCCGCGGGCGTGCGCTCGATCCACTCAAGCGTGCAGCCTGGCGCTTCGGTCGTCACCGCGCGCACTTCGTATGCGACGTTCGGTACGCTCGTGTCGAACGTCGCTGCGAGCCTGCGCGCGAGCGTCGGGCTGTCGACGACGACGCCCATCTCGGTATTGAGCTTCGCCGAGCGCTGGTCGAAGTTGAACGAGCCAACGAAGATCAGGTTGCCGTCGACGGCGAACGTCTTCGCGTGGAGCTGCGTCTTCGAGCTTCCGCGAGTCTCGCTGCGCGACTTCGCCACCTCCGACGGCAGGGACGGCTTGAGCTCGTACAGACGTACGCCCGCGCGCAGCAGATCGCAGCGGCGCTTCGCATAGGCGGCGTGCACCGGAGGGACATCGGTCGCCGCCAGCGAGTTCGTCAGCACGCGGACTCTGACGCCGCGCTGCGCGAGCTTCACGAGCGCCGCCGTCCCTTCGTCGCCCGGCACGAAGTAGGGCGAGACGAGATCGAACGAGATTCGCGGCGGAGTCGTCGTTTCGAGAAGCTCGGTGATCAGCAGGATGTCGGTTCTGGCGGCCGCGTCGAGCGTCTTCGCCGGGTCGTCGCGGACGACTTTCGCCTGTGTCCAGTCGAACGCGAGCCGTCCTTCGATCAGCTCGCGTACCAGAGGCGTGGCACGCACCGCATCGATATACGCGGTCGATTCGGGATCGGCGCGCGTCGTGACGAACCGACCTTCGAGCGCCTCGGTCGCGTTTGCAGGGGCTGGCCCGGTGAAAGGCGCCGACGGGTAGGCGGAAGCGCTGTTCCAGTAGAGATCGAATTCGGCGGAGACTTCGCGCACGACGGGGCCGACGGCGAGCACGTCGAGATCCCGGAATTCGGCGTCGTCTCCGGCGCCGAAATATTCGTTGCCCACGTTTCGCCCGCCAACGACTGCAGCCTGGTTGTCGGCGATGAACGACTTGTTGTGCATCCGGCGGTTGACGCGCGTGAAATCGCCGATGAAATTGAGCCCGCGCGCACTGCGGTAGACGAGCGGGTTGTAGAGGCGGATTTCGATGTTCGGATGCGCGTCCAGCGCGGCGATCGTTTCGTCCAGCCCTTCGGTGTTGAGGTCGTCGAGCAGGATGCGCACGCGAACGCCCCGTTGCGCCGCGCGCCAGATCGCATCGAACAGCAGGTAGCCCGTCTGGTCGCCGTGCCAGATGTAGTACTGGAGGTCCAGAGTTCGCTCTGCCGCCTCGGCGAGGAGTACGCGCGCCGCGAATGCATCGCTCGGCACGTGCAGCGGATTGATCCCCGACTTGTCAGGATGTGCTGCGACGAGCGGCGCGACGGCGCGGCCCAGGCGCGTGCCTTCCGTGCCGGTCTGGGCAAACGACGCCTCGCGCGCACTCGGAGGCGGAAGGCTCGCGCAACCCGCGGCGAGCGCCGCGAGCGCTAGCCACGCTGCAATCCGGTTGATCGTCTGCGCGATCAACGATCGCGCGCGAGTGCGCGGCTGCGAATTTCGTCGAAATCCCCGGGCGGACGGTGCAGATCGAGCCTGCGCCCGGCTTTGACGATCTGGCTCGGCGTGTCGTGACCGATGAGCGCGGGGAGCCGTCTCGACGCGGCAATGAGGCGCGCGAGATCGACGCCCGTGTCGTATCCCATCAGCTCGAGCGCGTGCACGATCTCCTCGCTGCAGACGTTGCCGCTCGCGCCTGGCGCATACGGACAGCCGCCGATGCCCCCGAGCGACGCGTCGAAGCGATCGGCCCCGGCGTCGATCGACGCGAGCACGTTGGCGAGGCCCATGCCGCGCGTGTTGTGGAAGTGAAGCGTGAGCTCGGTCTTCGCTTTAACGGCGGCGTTGTCGATCCAGCGCTCGCGGAATTGTCCGGTGAGGCTCGCAACCTGCGTCGGGAACGCCATCCCCGTCGTGTCGCAGAGCGTGACGCCGCGCGCGCCGATCTCTTCGACGTAGCGGCGCGACCAGTCGAGCACCGTTGCTTCGGGCACGTCGCCTTCCAGCGGGCAGCCGAAGGCGCAGGAGAGCGAGATGTTGACGGCGACGTTGGCTTCCGCCGCCATCTTCGCAACTTCGGAGAGCGCGCGGAACGATTGCTCGCGCGTCATCCGCAGGTTCGAGAGATTGTGGCTTTCGGTCGCGGACATCACGAGATTCAACTCGTCGGCGCGCGCATCGATGGCCCGCTCGGCGCCTCTGACGTTGGGTACGAGCGCGCTGTAGACGACGCCGGGCTTGCGCTCGATCTCGCGGAGCACCGTCTCGGCGTCGGCGAGCGCCGGTATCGCCTTCGGCGACACGAAGGCCGTCACTTCGATTTTCGCCATACCCGCTTCCGACAGCGCGTTGACGAGCGCGATCTTGTCGGCGGTCGGCACGAACGCCGCCTCCGACTGCAACCCGTCGCGCGTGCCGACCTCCTGCATGTAGATACGCTTGCCGGTT
>DASSGI010000250.1:0-6634 GCA_035857655.1 Casimicrobiaceae bacterium
CACATTCGGCACGCAGCTCACGAACATCACACGGCACCTCAAGCATCGCGACGTCGATGTCGCCCTTGCGAAGGTCACCGAGGCGGTCGCCGACTGGTCGGGCGGGACGCGGATCGGCGCGTCGCTCGCCACGTTCAACCGCCGCTGGTCGCGGCGCCTCCTCGGCCAGAACGCGGTCGTGCTGTTGATCAGCGACGGTCTCGACGCCGATGCGGCCGTGGGCCTCGATTTCGAAATGGAGCGGCTCGCGAAATCATGCGCGCGATTGATCTGGCTCAATCCGCTGCTTCGGTACGCGGGTTTCGAGGCGCGTCCCGCGGGTATCCGGGCGATGTTGCCGCATGTCGACGAATTCCTGCCCGTCCACAACCTGCAATCGCTCACCGAGCTCGTCGCCGCGTTTTCGGAGCCGCGTGCGCGCCGTGCGATAGGATGGCGTCTCGGCTCGACGAGAAGAGGCCGCGAATGGAAATGACGAGTACTCGCGTCGTGAACGCACCGCCGGACAAGGTCTGGAGCGCGCTCAACGACCCGGCCGTGCTGAAGGACGCGATTCCGGGCTGCGAGACGCTCGAGCGCAAGACCGACACCGAATGGCAGGTCGTCATCGCCGCAAAGGTCGGCCCCGTCGCTGCGCGGTTCAACGGCAAGATCGGCCTCGCCGATCTCGCTCCGCCGACGTCCTACACGATGAAGTTCGAGGGCCAGGGCGGCGCGGCGGGATTTGCCAACGGCGAAGCGAAGGTGTCGCTGGCGCCGTCGGGCGCGGACGCGACCGCGCTCACTTACACGGCGAAGGCGCAGGTCGGCGGTAAGATCGCGCAACTCGGCTCGCGGTTGATCGACGGCGCCGCGGCGAAGATGGCTGACGAATTCTTCGCGCGCTTCGCGGAGCGCGTCGCTCCCGCTGCAGCGGCTGCGCGCGCGGCGGCTACGACGGAGGCAGCAGCCGCGCCGGCCGCGCGCGCCGGCAATCCCACGATGCGATATGTTGCGCTCGCGCTCCTCGCCGTGCTCATCGGGTGGCTCGCGATCCGCGGATTCCGGTTCTGAGGGGAGAGCCGGCGACAAATCTTCCGCGCTCACCGCGCGGGCACGCGCACGATCGACTGACGAGTCGCTGACCTCGTCGATGCGGCGATGCAACGTGACGGCGCGTTGTCGTCGCCGCGACGCGTCGTGATCGATGCATTCCGCGTTGCAACACGAAGCAAGCCTGCCTGACAAGCGCAAGCGAACGTTCGGCGTCGCACGCAAGAATCAGACCGCGACGACATGTTTTTGCGCGCGCAAGAATCGGACCGTCGCAACGGATTTTTTTGTTTCAGCGAGCATCGGGCCGCCGCGATGAATTTCCATTTCCGCGGGATCGATTCCGCGAGCGAACTCTTCGCGCATATAAAGATTCGCAAGATTTTCTTGTATGCCGATGGCATAGAGGCGGATAATGCGTTCGGGGATCAGCGCTCGCGAGAAGCGCAAGGTAAAAACATCGAGGGACGAAGTTGCCAGAGTGAGGAACCCCGGATGTTGACCCTGAAGGATTGCATCGACCTCAGCAATCTCTCCGACGCGGAAGTCTCCGCGATCGCCGAACACGAGCACGTGCCCCAGATCGTCGCGGCGGAGATCGGTTGCGAGCTCATCAATACACAGGCGGGCCGCCTCGTGCTCAAGCGCTACATCCGCGAGAACATGATGCACGCGAGAGAACAGCACCTCGACGCGAAGGCGAAGGAGCTCGCCCTGCTGTTGCGCCGCTTCGACGGCGCGCATCGGCCGCGCGCGCGATCGTTCTAGCGCGTCCGCGCGAAACGCGCGAGCCGCGCATGCCAGCGACGCCGACAACGACGCGCGAACGCTTCCGCTTGAGCAGCGTCCGCGCAATAGTGCGTTCGAGCTGGGAGCCGCCTACACAGGAACGGGCTCGTGGTCCTTGTCGTGCGTTTCCGGTTCGCGCGGCGCAGCGGGCGATGTTGCGCCGCGCGGCTTCTCGGGTTCGTCGGCAACCGGCTTTTTCGTGCGCAGCTGTTCGGCGATGCGCGCCTTCGCGAGGTATACGTCGAAGTCGTAGCACATGCGAGGTCCTCCTTTCGTATCAAGCGATCGACCACTCGGCCTTGTCACGTTGGAGTTGTGTCAATCGATGCTACGCCGGCCGCGCAGCGATATCAATCCCGGCCATCGCGGGTCAGCGTCTCGACGCCGCGCGGCAACGAATCGAGGAGAAATTATCATGGCTATCGCGCACACTTTGGAAAGTTACATCGCGGAACGCGGAATTCCCTACGAGGTGATCTCGCACGAGCATTCGCACAGCAGCGCCGAGACCGCGGAGCTCGCGCACGTTCCCGGCGATCGAATCGCGAAGAGCGTCATTCTCGAGGATGACGACGGCTACGTGATGGCGGTGCTGCCTGCGACCTGCCACGTCAAGCTCGGTCGGTTGAGCCGCGAGCTGAACCGGAAGTTGCGCCTCGCAACGGAGAAGACGTTGCCCGACTTGTTCGGCGATTGCGAGCTCGGCGCGATCCCGCCGGTCGGGCTCGCGTACGGCATGTCGACGATCGTCGACGACGACATCGCGCTGCAGCCGGAGGTCTACTTCGAGGCCGGCGACCACGAGCAGCTGATCCGGGTGAGCCGCGAAGACTTCGGTACGCTGATGGATCACGCGGGTCGCGCGCGGTTCGCCGCTCGCACGTAAGCGAGCAAAGCTGGCCGGCGCTACCCGGAAGACTTGGCGCCGCTGATCGCCCCGACGAGATCGATCGGCACGGGAAAGACGATCGTCGAGCTCCGATCGCCTGCGATATTGCCGAGCGTCTGCAGATAGCGAAGCTGCATCGCCTGCGGCTGGCGCGCGAGCATCTGCGCCGCCTGCAGGAGCTTCTCCGAAGCCTGCAGCTCGCCTTCGGCGTGGATGATCTTCGCGCGACGCTCGCGCTCGGCTTCGGCCTGCCGCGCGATCGCCCGGATCATCGACTCGTTCAGGTCGACGTGCTTGATCTCCACCGTCGACACCTTGACGCCCCAGGCGTCGGTCTGCGCATCGAGAACGCGCTGGATGTCGCTGTTCAGCCGCTCGCGCTCGGCAAGAAGCTCATCGAGCTCGTGCTTGCCGAGCACGGCGCGCAGCGTCGTCTGCGCGAGCTGACTCGTCGCCTCGAGGAACTTCGCGACCTGGATCACCGACTTCTCCGGATCCACGACGCGGAAGTAGACGACGGCGTTCACCTTGACCGACACGTTGTCGTGCGTGATGACGTCCTGCGGCGGCACGTCCATCACGATCGTTCGCAGGTCGACCCGCACCATTTGCTGAATGCCGGCAATGACGAGCACAAGACCCGGACCCTTGACCTTCCAGAAGCGGCCGAGCTGGAAGACGACGCCGCGCTCGTACTCGCGCAGTATGCGGAACGACGAAATCACCAGTATCAAGATCAGTACGATGAAGCCGCCGAACCCGAATCCGATCCCCATCGCTAGTCTCCCTTCGCTACCGGAGCGACCGTCAGCACGAGGCCGTCGCGATCGACGACCCGCACCGACTGCCCGGCCTTGAGTGGGACCGGGCTCACCACGCGCCACTGTTCGCTGTGAATGCGCGCCCAGCCTTCGTGCTCGATGTCGTCCTGGACGACGCCGACGCTGCCGATCAGCTGTTCGCTGCCGGAGACGACGGGACGCCGGCGCGCCTTGAGCGCAAGCCCCGACACGAGCGCGACGAATACTGCCGACATGATCGCGAGTCCCGCGATCAGAGAGCGCGGTATCCCGAAGCCCGGCACGTCCGAGTCGATGAGCAGCACCGCACCGATCGCGAACGCGATGATGCCGCCTATGCTGAGCGTGCCATAGCTCGGCACGAAGGCTTCGGCGATGAAGAACGCGATCCCGAGAAGGATGAGCGCGAGCCCGGCGTAGTTGACCGGCAGCATGTGCAGCGCAAAAAGCGCGACGACGAGACAGATGCCGCCGGCGACGCCAGGCAGCACGAAGCCCGGATTCGAGAACTCGAAGAACAGACCGTAGATGCCGATCATCATCAGGATCAGTGCGACGCCCGGATCGGTGATCACGGCGAGGAACCGGCTCTTCCAGTCGGGCTCGATCTTCGTCGTGACGGCGCCCGCGGTCTGCAGCACGTGCTCGCCGTCGGCGGTGACGAGCTTCCTGCCGTCGAGCTTGGCGACCAGGTCCGGCACGTCGCGCGCAACGACTTCGATCACGTTCTGCGCGAGCGCTTCCTCGGCAGACAGGCTCACCGCCTCGCGCACTGCGCGTTCGCCCCATTCGACGTTGCGGTGACGCATCTGCGCCAGGCCGCGTATGTATGCCGCCGCATCGTGCACCTGCTTGCGCTGCATCGGATCCGAAGACGGGGCAGCCTCGTCGGACGACTTGCCCTTCTTTTCGGCCTTCTCCTTGGCCGAATCGTCGCCGGGCTTCTCCGGCGGCTGCGGTCCGCCGATTCCCGGCACGCCGATCTGCACCGGCGTTGCCGCGCCGAGATTCGTTCCAGGTGCCATCGCCGCGACATGGCTCGCGTACAGGATGTACGTGCCGGCGCTCGCTGCGCGCGCGCCGCTCGGAGCGACGAATGCCGCGACGGGCACCGGTGAGGCGAGGATCGCCTTGATGATGTCGCGCATCGAGCGGTCAAGACCGCCCGGCGTGTCGATCTCGAGCACGACGAGCTGCGCATGCTCGGTGGCAGCGCGAGCGAGGCCGCGCTCGACGAAATCCGCGCTCGAAGGTCCGATCGCTCCGGTGAGCGGCATGACGATCACCGACGGCGTCGCGGCGAAAACGGCAAGCGCAAGACCGCACAGGACGAGTGCCCACGCGCGCGCGCGTCTCAGCATCTTCGGCCCGCGCGGGCGCGTGTCAGTCGACGTCGGCCTCGTGGCCATGGCGCATCACAGCCGCTCGATCGCCGGCCCCGCCGAGCTTCCGAGCCACGCTTTCGCGAAGGCCTGCTGTGTCTTCTTCTGCGCTGCTGCGTCGCCCTTGCGCCGGTACGTTTCGGCGAGACCCGCAAGCGCCCAGGCGTTGTTGCGCACGCGCGCGAGCGATTCGCGGAATATCTTTTCGGCTTCGTCGTACTTCCCCTGCCGCAGCCGCACCGCGGCGAGCGACTGGCGCACCGGGTAGTACCAGTACGGCGGCTCCATGTACGAAAGCGTGTCCTCGATGAACACGGCCTCATCGTACGCCTTGCCCGCGCCGTCGAGGTTGCCCATCGCATCGGCAAGCCGGCCCGTCGCAACGAGACGCGCCGTCTGGACGATCTCCTTCGCCGGAATTCCCCACTCGGCGAATGGCTTGAAGTCGGAGTCGCTCTCCATCTTGGCGAGCCAGTCGATCTCCTTTTGCGCCGAAGCTGCGTCCTTCTTTGCCGCAAACGCGAGCGCGCGCGCGTACCGATACATCGTCGCGACGAGAACGAGATCGTCCGGCGGCGCCGGCAATTTGAGGATCGTTTCCGGATCGGAGAACTGCGCGTGCGTCGTGTACGGCGCCGCCTTGACCGGCTGCAGGATGGCGAATTGCTTGACGGCCTCGATCGGAAGCGACGCATCGAGCTTTTGCGCGGCGTCGATCGCGGTCTTGCCGTCACCGCCCATCTGCGCCGACACCATCAGGAAGTGAATGTTATGCGGGTAATAGGCCGACTTGTACAGAGGATCGGACGGCGACGTCTTGAAATAGCGCTCGTCGACCGCCATGGCCCGCTGGTTCGTTGCGAGCGAATCGCGGTACAGGCCAACGCGATAGTAGATGTGCGCCGGCATGTGAACGACGTGGCCGGCGCCCGGCATCTCGACGCCCAGATGCCGCGCATAGGGCAGCGCGCGCTCCGGACGATTCGACGCTTCGACAGCGTGAATGTAAAAGTGGATCGCGCCCGGATGCCTTGGATTGCGCGCGAGCACCTTCTCGAGCGTGTCGACGATCGCCTGACCGTTGCCTTTCGCCTTCGCGCCGCCCGCTTCCCAGTAGTCCCACGGCTGCGTGTCCATCAGCGCCTCGGCATAGAGCACCTGCACGGTGTCTTCGCTCGCGAAGCGCTTCGCAACCGCGCCCATCGCCTTGGCGTACGCGGCATCGAGATCCGCCCGGACGGCCTTCGGATCGGCCGAGTACCGCTGCGTCAGCGCTTCGATCAACGCGCGGTCGCGCGGCGGTGCGGTCTTCGAAAGCTCGACCGCCTTCGCAAGCGCGGCAAGCGCCGGCGGATTCGCCTCCGGCATCATCGGGACATTGATGTTGGGACCGAGGATCAGCGCCTCGCCCCAGAAGCAAAGCGCGCAATTCGGATCGAGCTTTTGCGCTTCGCGGAACGCGCGCTGCGCTTCCGCGTGATTGAACGCGAATGACAGGCGTATGCCCTGATCGAACCAATCCTGGGCCTTGCGATTCGACGTCCCCGCCCTGAACCGCAGCGTGCCGAGGTCGTCGTAGAGCACCGGCTTCTCGCCCAGCGCCGGCTGCGGTGGAACGGGCTGAAACGGCGCCGTCTCGGCGGCGGCGAGAACGAGCCCGCGAAGAACAGCGGGCGGACCGCCGCCTTGCACGCCGCACACGACGCCGCCGTCGAGCAGAGGATCGAAGGTGTCGTTTCCGG
>DASSGI010000251.1:0-13832 GCA_035857655.1 Casimicrobiaceae bacterium
TTCTTGTTGAACGTGAACGTCTGCGAGCCGCCGTTGTAGGTGCTGATCAGCTCGTTCCCCATCCACATGTTCTCGCCGTTGACACCCGCGAACTCGTACATGACTACGAATTGGACGGTGCCGTCGCCATTCGAGAAGATCTGCTCGACCAGGAACGTATGGTATTCGGCGCGCGCCGCAGACGCGGCGACCAGCAGAATCGTCCCGATCGATCCCCCGACCCAGTCCTTCAGCGGCCCCTCCGTCGATCGCGATGCAGTGCCCGGCGCGGCCGATTCACGGTACCGAAAGTTTTTCTGGTGCCCAGGGCCGGACTCGAACCGGCACGGACCGATCAAGGTCCGGCGGATTTTAAGTCCGCTGTGTCTACCAGTTTCACCACCCGGGCAGGTGTGTCGCGATCGCTGCATGCGGGACGCGACGATCGGCGTCCCGCAGTATAGCGACTTCGCGCTGGGTTACTTGCGCCGAATCTCGTCCGCTGCTCGGTCGAGGATCTCGGCAACGCGCCGCTGTTCCTCTTCGGAAGCCCCCTGTAGCTCGATCAGCGCGGCGCGCAACCGCGCGCGTGCCGCGCGAAGCTTGACCGAGGTCGCATCGCTCGAATCGCCTTCGCTCGCGTACGCGTTGCGCATCGCATTCATCTTCTCGCCGACCCACTTGAGCTGGGCGAGGAGCGTTTCGGCGACGCCGCGGTTCTCTTCGAGATAAGCGCGACCGGCGTTGGTGATGCTGTAGAGCTTGCGAGTGCCTTCGGACTCGAAGGACGCATACCCGATCTCTTCGAGATACGTGAGCGCCGGATAGACCATGCCCGGGCTCGGATGGTAATAGCCGCCGGAGCGGTCGGAGAGCGCCTTGATCAATTCGTAGCCGTGCGCGGGTTTTTCGGCAAGAAGCGCAAGGACGAGGAGCTGCAGATCCTCGGCGCCGAGTTTCCTTCCGGCGCGGAAGCTGTGCCAGCCGAAGTCGCCGTGGCCCAGCACTCCGCCGAGAAGTCCTGCGAAGCCGTGGCGCCGGCCGTGCCGCCCGGCGCAGCCGTGGGGATGAGACCAGAATCCCGAAAAGCGATGATGCATGAGGTGAACCTCCGAGGTTTGGCCGAGCTACAGTCGCTCGATAGGTCGCAAGATATGTCGTACGATACAACTTGTCAAGGTGGTTGGGCCTGCGCTGCTCGCCTTCCAGGAGCGTTGCCGTCGCGCAATCGCCTGCGTCAGACGTGCCTCAGAAATCGCTGCAGCCGCTCGACGCCATCGGCCAATCGCGGCTCGCTCGACGCGAAGCACCAGCGCAGGAACCCTTCGCCTTCCGGTCCGAATGCGCTGCCGGGCGCGAGCCCGAGACCCGCTTCGGCGACGAGCCGCTTGCAGAACGCGAGGCTGTCTTCGACGCCCTCGACGCGAAAGAACGCATACATCGCGCCTGGTGCCGCGTGCGTTTCGATTCCGGGAATCGCGTTCAGATGGCCGTCGAGAAAATCGCGAGCGCGGCAGAACCGCTCGACCGTGTGCGCGATGACGTCTTCGCCGCGTTCGACCGCGACGATCCCGGCGCGCTGAACGAATGTCGGCGCGCACGACGTGTTGTATTCGAGGAGCTTCGCGATATCGGGAACGATGGCCGCCGGGGCGACGATCCAGCCGAGCCGCCAGCCGGTCATCAGCCACGATTTCGAGAACGTGTTCGTGCTGACGACGCGTTCGTCGGGCTCGGAGAGATCGAGGAACGAAGGTGCCGCGGCGCTTCCGGCCGCACCGTCGTAATAGAGGCGTTCGTACGCGTCGTCGGCGACGATCCAGATCCCGTGCCGCCGGCAATGCTCGAGTACCGCCATCTGCGCGTCGACGTCGATCGTCCATCCGGTCGGGTTGTTCGGCGAATTGATGTAAACCGCGCGTGTGCCCGGGGTCAGCGCGGCGAGCAGCCGGTCGAGATCGAGCGTCCAGCCCGCCGCTCCGAATTCGAGCGGCACGCACTCGACATCCGCGCCGAGAATCTTCGGGATCTCGACGAGGTTGGGCCACAGCGGCGTTACCGCGACGACGTGGTCGCCGCCGCTCACGAGGAGCTGTGTCGTGAGCATCAGCGCCGACATGCCCGAGTTGGTGACGGCGATGCGTTCGCTCACGGCCGGTCGATGCAAGCGCGAGACGTAAGCGGCGATCGCGTCGCGCAGCTCGGGCAGCCCGAGATTGTGCGTGTAGAACGTCTCGCCGGCGTTGAGCGAGTCGACGCCTGCCTGCCGGATGAATTCCGGAGTCACCTCGTCGGGCTCTCCGAACCAGAAAGCGAGGACGTCGTCGCGGCCCATGCCTACGTTGGCGACCTCGCGGATCTTCGACGCACGAAGGCCGTGCACGGCATCGCGTGCGAGTGGGGGAAAATTTTGCACGATGGCAAGTCGGACGGACGCATGCCATGATAGGGGCGCCGCGTGTTGCGGTCCACCGCCTTCGTCGTTTAAGGTGCGATCGACGGCGCGATCGCTCGATTGCGTGGCGCATACGGAGCGGACGACATGGCAGACCCACCGAAGCGAGATCTCAAGGTCGGCGTTCCGCTGCGCGAATTGCCGGATGGCGCGATGCTCGTCGGCCAGGTCGACGACGAGGGGGTGCTGCTCGTGCGGCGCGGCGACGAATTCTTCGCCGTCGGCGCGCAGTGCACGCACTATCACGGTCCGCTCGGCGATGGGCTCGTCGCCGGCGACACGGTGCGCTGTCCGTGGCACCACGCGTGCTTCAACCTGCGCACCGGAGAAGCGCTGCGCGCGCCGGCGCTCGATTCGCTCGCGTGCTGGCAGGTGGAGCGCATCGCCGACAAGGTGATCGTGCGCGAGCGCGTCGCGGCGCCGTCGCGCCGCGCGGCGACGAAGGTCTCCGATGCGCCATCGTCGGTCGTCATCATCGGCGGGGGTGCCGCAGGACTCGCTGCCGCCGAGATACTGCGGCGCGAGGGCTTCGACGGGAAGTTGACGATGGTGAGCGCCGACGATTCGCCGCCGGTCGACCGCCCGAATCTCTCGAAGGACTTCCTTGCCGGCAATGCGCCCGACGATTGGATTCCGCTGCGCGGTCCGGATTTCTACACCGAGAACAAGATCGACCTGCGGCTCGAGACGCGCGTCACGGCGATCGACGTCAACGCGAAGCGCGTGCAGCTCGACAAGGGCGCGGCGCTCGACTACGGCGCGCTGCTGCTCGCGACCGGCGCCGAGCCCGTGCGTCTCGACATTCTCGGCGCTTCGAGCGGCCAGGTCTTCTATCTGCGCACGTTCGCCGACAGCAAAGCGATCGTCGCGCGGGCGCAGGGCGCGAAGCGCGCGCTCGTCGTCGGTGCGAGCTTCATCGGCCTCGAGGTTGCTGCATCGCTGCGCACCCGCGGGATCGAGGTTCACGTCGTCGGACCCGAGTCCGTTCCGCTCGAGCGCGTGATGGGACCGGAAATCGGGCGCATCATCCGCGAAATCCACGAATCGCATGGCGTCGTGTTCCATCTCGGGAGAACCGTCGGCCGTGTCGACGGCACGCGCGTCACACTGAGCGACACGACGATGGTCGAGGCGGATTTCTTCGTCGTCGGTGTCGGCGTGCGGCCGGCGATTGCGCTGGCCGAGAAGGCCGGCATCGCGACCGACCGTGGCATCACGGTCGATGCCTACCTCGAGACGAGCACTCGTGGCGTCTATGCGGCAGGCGATATCGCTCGCTGGCCCGATCCGCACACGCGCGAGCGGATCCGCGTCGAGCACTGGGTCGTCGCCGAGCGGCAAGGCCAGGCCGCGGCGCGCAACATCTTCGGCAGGCAACGCCAGCCGTTCGACACCGTCCCGTTCTTCTGGAGCCAGCACTACGACACGCCGATCAACTATGTCGGCCACGCCGAGAAATGGGACGCGATCGCGATCGACGGATCGCTTTCGGCGCGCGATTTCGCGGCTTCGTATACGAAAGACGGGCGCGCACTCGCTGTCGTGACGCTCGGCCGCGACCTGCAGAGCCTGCGCGCCGAGCTCGCGATGGAGACAGCGGAGCGGTGAACGTGCCTGCACATACGCCGGCGCGCGGGGGAAACTCCGCCGAGCTTGCCGATTTCGTCGAGCGCCATCCACGTTTGTTCGTGCTGAGCGGAGCGGGAGTGAGCACGGCATCGGGTATCCCGGGATATCGCGATCGCGAAGGTCAATGGCAGCGCTCGCCGCCCGTCGCGCTGCAGGAGTTCCTGGGAAAGCCCGCCGCGCGACGCCGGTATTGGGCGCGAAGCATGATGGGCTGGCCGATCGTGGCCCGCGCGAAGCCGAACGCAGCGCACGAGGCACTCGCTCGTCTCGAGGCGAACGGGCGAATCGGCCACGTCGTCACGCAGAACGTCGACGGCCTCCATCAACGCGCGGGAAGCTCGAAGGTGCTCGAGCTTCACGGCAGCATCGGACGCGTGACGTGTCTCGATTGCGGCGCGAGCTATCCGCGCAGCGAGGTCCAGCAGGTGCTGCTCGCTGCGAATGCCGAGTTCGAGCGGATTGCGGCGACGGTCGCCCCCGACGGCGACGTCGATGTCGACACTCGCGATCTCGACGCGTTCGAAGTTCCCGTTTGCGTCGCCTGCGGCGGCGGGCTCAAGCCCGATGTCGTGTTCTTCGGCGACAGCGTTCCGCGCGAGCGGGCTGCGGCGGCGGCGAAAGCTGTCGACGATTGCGACGCCGTCCTCGTCGTCGGCTCGTCGTTGATGGCGTATTCGGGATTCCGCCTCTGCGAGCAGGCCGACCGGTCGGGCAAGCCGATCGCGGCGATCAATCTCGGTCGCACACGTGCCGATCCTCTGCTCGCGTTCAAGGTCGAGCAGTCCTGCGGCGAGGCGCTGACGGCGCTCGTCGCGCAACTCTCCGTTCACTGAAGGCCGAGGTCGCGCGTCGCAGTCGGGAACGGCTGCGCTCGCCCGGCTCGGTTACTTGGCTTCGTCGGCGACGATCGTCTTCACGCGCGCCCGCGCAAGCGCGGCCGCCAGACGCTTCGGCGGCGCCGCATCCGTGACGAGATCGTCGATCGCCTCGAGCGGGCAGACTTGCTCGAACTGAACGATCTCGAACTTCGAGCGATCGACGAGGAGCGCAGCTCGCTCCGAGCGCTCCATCATCGCGCGCTTCACCGCGCAACTCGCCGAATCCGCGTCCGTCACGCCGTCGACCGCCACTCCACCGGCGCCGATGAACACCCTGTTCGCGCGAAAGCGCGCGATGAAATCGAGCGTGTCGGGACCGAAGACGCCGCCCTCGTGCTGCACGTAGTCTCCCGGGCAGAGAATCACTCGGCAACGCGCCGACGTGCCGAGCATTCGCGCAGCCGGCACGCAGTTCGTTACGACGGTGAGCCGCAGATGCCGCGCAGCGAGCGCGTTCGCGAACAGCGTCGTCGTCGAACCGCAATCGATCATCAGCGCGTCACCGTCGGCAACGAGCGCCGCCGCGGCGACGCCGATACGCGTTCGCGCAGCTGCATGCGCGCGACCGCGGACGCCGATCGGCGGCTCGTCGGTCAGCGAACGGCTGGCGCCGCCGCCGTAGGTCCGGTTCAACGCGCCACTGCGCGCGAGCTGATCGAGGTCGCGCCGCGCGGTCTCGGTCGTTACGCCGAAAGCCTTCGCCAGCGTTGCGATCCGCACGGTGCCTTCGCGCCGCAGCAGCGCGAGCAGCTGCTCGTGCCGTCCTTCGCGCGTAAGTTGCCGGGTACGGGGCAAGATCGAAGCCAGCTAAGACAACACCGCGAGACGGCCCGCGTCGCCGGCGAGATCGAGGAACGTGTAGCGGTCGCGGAGGAACCGCGCATCGCGGACGGCCCGCCGATAGAACTTCGCGGTGACGCCGATCGCGCCCGGCGTCTGCGGGCAGCCGGCACGCGTCATCACATCGGCGAGCGTTGCCGACGGAATCATCGTTCGACCGAGAATGGAGACGACGTCGTTCCATCGATCGGCGATTCGTGCCGAAAACGCTTCCGCCTGCTCGACGGACAGGCGTTTCATCGCGTATTCGTCCCAGCAGGCCTCGCCGATCTCGTTGCCGAACTGCTGGAGAAGATCTTCGCGCGTCGTCGATCCGGCGCTTGCGCGCGGGGGAGGGCCGGACAGCATCGCCTCCTGGATCTGCGCCATCGTCAGCGTGGCGACGGCGATCTGCTCGCCGTGAAAATGGGCGGCACGTCCCGCGGGCGCGAACATGTCGATGTAATGGCTGATCAGATGCTCGCCCTGGCTCGCCGGGTAGCTGCCGCCGCAGATCGTCATCCCGAGCCCCGAGAGGACCAGCGTGCGCGCGAGAACGCGCATCGCGTCGAGGTCGCCGCCGATCAGCGCCTCCGGCGCGTCGAGCAGCAGGGCTTCGTCGGCGGCGAGCAACGCGAACGGCGCTTCGCGATAGGGCGTTCCGCGCAGGTGCTTCGCCAACAGCCAGTCGGCCTGCGCCGTCGACCGGCAGAGCGAGTCCCCGAGACCGGACTGGATCATCCGCAGCGGCGCCGCGGCAAACACGCCGAGATCGATGAATACACCCTGCGGCGCCGTGGCGACGAGCGTCTTCCTGTGTCCGTCGACGGTGATCGCGGCATTCATCGACGTATAGCCGTTCATCGACGGCGCCGTCGCGAAGGCAACGTAGGGTTTGCAGACGCGAGCGGCCACGTATTTGCACAGGTCGTTGATCGTTCCGGAACCGACAGCGACGAGCGCGTCGGCCGTCGCCGTCGCGGCGCGCAGCCGCTCGACCGTCGCGAGGTCGGGGTGCGGCGTCGC
The DNA here is from genome assembly GCA_035857655.1 of Casimicrobiaceae bacterium. Classification (GTDB taxonomy): domain Bacteria; phylum Pseudomonadota; class Gammaproteobacteria; order Burkholderiales; family Casimicrobiaceae; genus CAIWHR01. The sequence continues at coordinate 6,787 of DASSGI010000251.1, forward strand.
GTCGAGCACGATCGATTCGATCGAGCCGAGCGACGCGAGCGCGCGCTCGACACGCGCGCCGAGCACGTGCTGCGTCGTTGCGTCGCTTACGACGGCGAATCGCGACCCGAGTGCCAGCGCGCCGACGAGGTCCGCCTCGATTCCGGCGAGGCTCTCCTCGATCGCGATTGCGCGAATGGGAACGTCGATCGGCAAACCGCTCGCAGGGTCGCGCCACCGGCCGGCGAGCAGTTCGACGAGCGGATCCGGCACACCCGCGCTTCGTCCATGCGCGTCGGGCTTCGCGATCCGCGAATCGTTCACGCAGCCATCCGCGGCGCGCTGGCGCACGCCTCGAAGACGTCGAGCACCTGGCCGCGGAAGTCGTCCTTTGCCGGAGAGAACGAGCGGTCGAAGATCGCCGAGCCGATCGTGAACGCATCGACGCCGGCGGCGGCGAGCGCGTGAATTCGCCCCGAACAATTGACGCTCCCGGCAACGATCAGCAGGCCGCCCTCGAGCGCATGGCGCGCTGCGTGAACGAGATCGATCGGATCGGCGTCGGTCGCCCGATAGGCGAGCAGGTCGACGCCGCCGCACCCGAGCTCGCGCGCACATCGGGTGTGCTGTGCGACGAGCTCCGGCGATCCATGCAGCCGCGTCGGATGGTCGACGGGCCGGCCCGGGAACGGGAAATAGCCGGCGAGCGTGCCGAGCACACGCGCGGCGGCGTCGAGATCCGTCCCGCCGAGGATGCGATCGACGCCGAGCGCGCGGCCGGTCTCGAGCGAGCGGGCGATCGCGTCCGATGTTGTACTTACAACTTCGATGTACGAGGTCGCGCCGCCGTCGCGGATCTTCTGCGTGAGCCCGCGCATCGTGGCCATCGAGGCGCCGAGATCCTTGAAGCCGATATGCCGGATCCCGAGGTCCAACGCAGCGTCGACGACGCTTTCCGCGTCGTCGATCGTCCGGTCGTTGCGGGTCAGCATCAGGATGAAATCCACGGGGGCCTCATGCTTGCCACTGCGAGCGTGCGGTGCCGGCAACTCGCATGTTGTTACTCTAACATGCGATGTGGTAAGTGCAATACAGCGGGAAGCAACGCTCGCCGCGAAGTCCCCGGAGGGCGTCGCCTTAGCGCCCCGCGTCGGCGTCGTCGCCGAGCGCGATGTCGACCATCATCTCGTTCGCGAGCGCCTCGAGGCCGCGGCGCAACTCTCCATCGGAGAGGGTCTCCGGCACGACGAGCGCAGCCTTCACGTTGAACAGGTTCTCGGCGGACATCGCGGCGCTCGCGATCTCGGTATGGAGCTCGTCGATGCTGACGCCGCGTTCCGCCAGGGCGGCGGAAAGATCGCGCATGATTCCCGGCCGGTCTTGTCCGACGAGCTCGAGCCGGACCAGCCGGCGCTTGCCCGGCGGCTCCTTCGCATCGCTTTCTGCGATGACGACGCGAAGTCCGGCCGACTCGAGTCCCGCGAGCGCTTCGGCGAGCGCTCGCGCCTTCTCGGCAGGAACCTCGAAGTGAACGATTCCGGCAAATTGGCCGGCAAGGCTCGCCATGCGGCTCGCTTCCCAGTTCGCACCGAAGCCGCGCGCCCGGTCGGAGAGCAGGCTCACGAGGCCCGGACGATCGGGGCCGATCACGGTAACCACCAGCGACTTGATCATGGCTGTCGAGCGCTCGCCTCGGCGTGACGCTCAAACGCCGCCGACGCAGAGGTACTTGATCTCGACGTAGTCTTCGATCCCGTACTTCGAGCCCTCGCGGCCGATGCCTGACTGCTTGACGCCGCCGAACGGCGCGACTTCGTTCGAGATCAACCCCGTGTTGATGCCGACGATGCCGGATTCGATCGCCTCGGAGACGCGCAGGCAGCGGCCGATATCGCGCGAGTACATGTAAGCGGCGAGACCGAACTCGGTTGCGTTCGCGAGCGTGATCGCCTCGGCTTCGGTCTTGAAGCGGAAGAGCGGAGCGACGGGTCCGAACGTTTCCTCGCTCGCGACCAGCATGCTCGTCGTCGCATCGGCAAGAACGGTGGGTTGGAAGAACGTTCCGCCGAGCGCGTGGCGCGCTCCGCCGGTGAGCACGCGCGCACCCTTGCTCTTTGCGTCGGCGATGTGCTCCTCGACCTTCGCGAGCGCCTTGGTGTCGATCAGCGGCCCCTGAACCACGCCCTCTTCGACGCCGTTGCCGACCTTCATTTCGGCGACCTTGGCGGAAAGCTTCGAGGCGAACGCATCGTAGACGCCGTCCTGGACGAGCAGCCGATTGGTGCACACGCATGTCTGTCCGGTGTTGCGGTACTTCGATGCGATCGCGCCCGCGACAGCCGCGTCGAGATCGGCGTCGTCGAACACGAGGAACGGCGCGTTGCCGCCCAACTCGAGCGAAACCTTCTTGACGGTCGTCGCGCATTGCGCCATCAGCTGTCGTCCGATCTCGGTCGATCCGGTGAACGAGAGCTTGCGCACGATCGGGTTCGACGTGAGCTCGCCGCCGATCGCCCCGGCGCTTCCGGTGACGACGTTGATGACACCGGGCGGAATGCCCGCGCGCTGCGCGAGCTCGGCAAGCGCGAGCGCGGAAAGCGGCGTCTGCGACGCCGGCTTGATCACGACGGTGCAGCCGGCGGCGAGAGCGGGGGCGGCTTTGCGCGTGATCATCGCGGCCGGGAAATTCCACGGCGTGATCATCGCGCACACGCCGATCGCCTGCTTGATGACGAAAATCCGCTTGTCGGACGCAGGCGACGGGATCGTGTCGCCGTAAACGCGCTTCGCCTCCTCGGCGAACCATTCGATGAAGCTCGCCGCGTAGGCGATCTCGCCGCGAGCCTCCGTAAGCGGCTTCCCTTGCTCCGAGGTCATGATCAGCGCGAGATCGTCGGCATTCGCGAGCATCAGGTCGTGCCATTTGCGCATCAGCACGCTGCGTTCCTTCGCCGTGCGCGCGCGCCAGGCAGGCAGCGCGCGCTCCGCGGCCTCGACCGCCTGCCGCGTCTCCTTCGCACCCATTTTCGGGACGTGCGCGATCGTCGCGCCGTTTGCAGGGTTGTTGACGGGCGTCGTCGCACCGTCGGCGGCGCCGACCCAGTGCCCGTCGATCAGGCATTGCTCACGAAGAAGAGGTGCGTCGGAAAGATTCATGGCGGGTCCAGTCCATCGACAAGGGGTAATCAAGTATTTTAGCGCCAAGGCAGCCCTCGGGTTTTGGGTACGACTCGAGCGATCGCCCGCGGGTTCCGGGAGCTACCGCGAAGTGCGGGAGCCGAGGCCGAAATCGAGGGTGGATTACGGACCGGACGGGCGAAATTCGGCGGGAGACTGACGTTTCACGCGCGAGCGACTGACGTTTCGCGCGAGCGATTGAAGTTTCACGGTCGAGCCTGGATCGGGCCCCCGACTGCGGAGTCACTCCGTGGCCCGCGAAACCCCCCGCTGCCCTTGCGCGACCACGCGCTTCTCGCCGCTCCGAGCTGCGCGGCGCCGTCTGCTGTATGCGACACCGGGCGTCGATGCCAGACTTCGATGAATTTGCGGGATAAAGGCACATATCATGCTTTCGTCATAACCGCGAGGTGATGCCAGGTCACAGCCGGTGGGAGATGCGCCGGGCGTCAACGGGCCTCTCTCCCCGCATCGCGACGCCGGAGACTCCGCTGATGTTCCGCGCCTTCAGAGCCTTGGCCGCGCTGGCGGCATTCCAGGTTTCACTGCTCGGCACGGGTGCCTCGATTGCGGCGAGCGTTGCCCCGCTGAGCCTCGATCAGATCGTTGCCGGCGCGAAGCACATCGTCCATGTGCGCTGCACCGGGAACGTCGTGCAGGCCGATCCGGACGTCGGTGTCGTCACGATCACGAGCTTCGTCGTGCTCGATCGGGCGAAAGGCGGCAACGACCCGACGTTTACCGTCCGGCAGATCGGAGGCGAGCTCCAGGGACTCGCCGTCGATTACCACGTCCCGAAATTCAGCGTCGGCGAAGAGTACGTGCTGTTCATGCCGGCGTCGTCGCGGCTCGGGCTTGCCTCCCCGGTCGGTCTTTCGCAAGGCGCGTTCAGCGTTTTGCCCGGCACGACGGGCAAGGAGGTCGGCAACGGCCGTGACTTCGGAGACCTCCTCACCGGAATGGACGCCGCGCGCGTTCCTCCGCGGATGGCGGCGCGACTGAAGCAAGGCGGGCAGGCGCGCTCGCGGATGGACCTCGATGCATTCATGACGTTGAGCCGCGACAAGGTGGGGACGCGATGAGCGACCGCACGCCGACGTTTCTATCCTCCGTCGCGCCGCTCGGCGCACTCGCGCTTGCGCTTGTTTTCTGCATCGCGACGCCCGCACGCGCCGGCGGGCCGCTCGATCTCGTCAACCACCAGCCCGTCGTCTATGCGAACGGCGGGAGCAACCTGAAGCTCAACATCGACCAGGGTCCGCTCGGATCGCGGACGAATGCGCAGGCGGTCGGTCTTGTGCAAAACGCGATCGGTCTCTGGAACGGGGTGCCCACGTCGACGATGCGACTCTCGCTCGGCACTGCGTTGTCGACCGATTACACACGGTGGAACTATTCGGGCATCTTCAACAACTTTACCGACGGATTCAATCCGGTCATCTTCGACTCCGACGGCTCGATCACCGACGCGATCTTCGGCACCGGCGCGAAGTCGAGCATCCTCGGCTTTGCGGGATCGGCGTATTACACGTCCGGCTCGCTGGCGGGAAAGTTCGTCGAGGGGCGCGCGGTGCTGAACGGCTCCATCAACGTCTCCGACGCTTTGTGGACGCTCGTCCTCGCGCACGAGCTCGGCCATTTCTTCGGCCTCGATCATTCGCAGATCGACAGCGCTCAGGGGATGGCGCAGAACAACTACGTCGTCATGTATCCGATCGCGTACCGCACGCTCCTGTCGCTGCACGAAGACGACGTTGCCGCGGTCACCGCGCTGTAACCGTCGGCTTCGGCGTCGAGCGTCTACGGTCGGCTCGACGGGACGTTCACGACGACGACCGGAGCGCCGATCCTCGGCGCGAACATCTGGGCAAAAGAGGTCTCGACCGGCAAAGCCTGCAGCGTCGTCTCCGATTTCCTGACGCAGGGAAACGGCTACTACCGGTTGTGGCTGCCGGCAGGCACGTACACGCTGCACGCCGAATCGATCGATTCGGGCTTCACCGGCGGGTCAGGTGTCGGACCTTACGCGAGCTCGTCGAGCGACATCTCGTTCAAGTGGCCGCATCCGATCACGCCCGTCGCGCTTGGCGGCTCTTTGGCGCAGAAGATCGTCATCACGCCGGGTTGTCTTGCGACGGCCACGTTCCGCTTGAGCGGCGCCGGCAGCGTCAGCGGCAACTGCGGATCGACGCCGCAAGCGCCGGGCGCGACGACGACAGCGTTCGTGAGCTCGGCGAATCCCGCGGCCGCGGGATCGACCGTCACGCTCACCGCAACGGTCGCGGGCGCGTCGCCCACGGGTACGGTGAGCTTCAAGGATTCCGGCACGGCGATCTCGGGCTGCGCGTCGGTATCGCTCGCCGCAGCCGGCACGGCTGCGTGCACCACGAGTGCGCTCGTCGCAGGCGTGCACAGTGTCGTCGCCACGTACAGCGGGGACGCCGCGAACGCATCGTCGTCGAGCGCTGCGCTGTCGCAGGTCGTCAGCACGACGACGACGCAAACGAACGTGTTGACCAACGGCGTGCCGGTCATCGGGCTTTCCGGATCGACAGGCACCGAGCTGCGTTACACGATTGCGGTGCCCGCGGGCGCGACTTCACTGTCGTTCAAGACCAGCGGCGGCAGCGGCAACGCGAGCCTCTACGTGAAGTTCGGGTCTGCGCCCACGACCACGTCGTACGGCTGCCGCTCGCTCAATACTGGGACGGTGGAAAGCTGCAGCTTCATCTTCCCCCGAGTCGGCACCTGGTACGTGCTGGTGCGCGGCGCGAGCGCATTCGCCGGCGTCACGCTCACCGCGACGTTCAAGTGAGCTGATGGCTCACGCGGCGTCGCGGCGTTTGCGCGCCGCGTCAGCGAGTCGCGTGAGAACTTCGGTCGTCGTCTCCCAGCCGATGCACGCGTCGGTGACGCTCTGGCCGTAGCGCAGGCCGTTGCGGCCGTCGCGAATCTCCTGCCGGCCTTCGACAAGATGGCTTTCGAGCATCACCGCGCAGATGCCGCGTGATCCGGACGCGATCTGTCCGGCAACGTTCGCCGCGACGGTCGGCTGGCGGCGGTGATCGCCGCCGCTGTTGCCGTGGCTGCAGTCGACCATCAGCCGCGGAGGAAGACCGGCACCCTGCAGCGCCGCAACGGCCGCGTTCACGCTCTTCTCGTCGTAATTCGGTTCGCCGCGGCCGCCGCGCAGGACCAGGTGACAGTGCGGATTTCCCGTCGTCGTGACGACGATCGCGCGGCCGTCGAGCGAGATCGACGGGAACTTGTGCGGTTGCGCGGCGGCGATGATCGCGTCGATCGCCGTCTGGATGTTTCCGCTCGTCGGATTCTTGAAGCCCACCGGCGCCGAAAGCGCGGACGCCATCTGCCGGTGCAACGGACTTTCGGTCGTGCGCGCGCCGATCGCGCCCCAGGCGAGGAGCTCGGCGTAATACTGCGGCGTCACGAGGTCGAGGATCTCGGAGCCCGCGGCAACGCCGAGGCGCGCGCACTCGAGCAGGAGCCTGCGCGCATCGGCGATTCCCTGGCGAATGTTGCCGCGGCCATCGAGATCGGGGTCGTAGATGAGCCCCTTCCAGCCGAGCCGCGTTCGCGGCTTCTCGAAGTAGACGCGCATCACGATGAACAGCGCATCGGCCACCCGGGGTGCGAAGTCGCGCAGGCGCCCGGCGTATTCGAGCGCCGATTCCGGCTCGTGGATCGAGCACGGACCCGCGACGACGAGCAGTCGGTCATCGGCGCCGGCGAGGACCTGCTGGACGATGCTTCGCGATCGCGCGATGTGCAGCGCTTCCGCCTCGCCGACGGGCAGCGCCGCGTGCAGCTCGGAAGGCGGCGGGAGCGCCTCCTCGAGCGCAATGTGAAGGTCGGAGATGCGGATCGTCATC
>DASSGI010000252.1:0-3365 GCA_035857655.1 Casimicrobiaceae bacterium
TGGCGCCCGAGAAACGGACGAAGCTCCGCTGCGGGACGAATCGCCGGGTTGATGACGACCGCGCGCGCCCCGAAGCGCTCGGCGAGCCATGTCGCGTAGAAGCCGCCGAGCGAGCTCCCGACGAATGCGAGCGTTCGTGGATCGAGCCCCGTCGACTCGATCCACGCGCAAACCTCGCGCGTCGCCTGTGCGGGCCGGTGCGGGAGCTCGGGGATGTGCATGTGGGGCGGATCGGCAAGCGCCGCCGCGGCGCGCGCGATTGCCTGGCCCTTCACCGATTGCGGCGAAGAATTGAAGCCGTGCAGATAGATGATCGTGTGGTCGCTCATTGCTCTGCGCCGAGCCGCGACAGCAGCTTTCCATGGATGCCGCCGAAGGCTCCGTTGCTCATGACGAGCACGTGATCGCCGCTGCGCGCGTCGGCAACGACGGCCCCGATCAGCGCATCGAGATTGTCGTGAACGGCGGCCTTCGTGCCGAGCGGCGCGAGCGCGCCCGCGACGTCCCAACCGAGATTCGCCGCATAGCAGAATGTCCGGTCCGCCTCGACGAGGCTCCCGGGCAGCGCGTCCTTCATCGCTCCGACCTTCATCGTGTTCGTGCGCGGCTCGAGCACCGCGATGATCCGTGCACGGCCGACTTCGCGCCTCAAGCCGTCGATCGTCGTCGCGATCGCCGTCGGATGATGCGCGAAGTCGTCGTAGACGGTGATCCCGCGCGCCACACCGACGACCTCGAGACGGCGCTTGATGCCGCGGAAGCCGGCAAGCGCGGTGATTCCGGTTTCGATCGCGACCCCCGCGTGGCGCGCAGCAACGAGTGCGGCAAGCGCATTCAGCCGATTGTGTCTGCCGAGCTGCCGCCGCTCCGCCGGCCAGCGCAACCGTCCGTGCGCGGACCCCTCGCGGGTGACGACGCCGTCGTCGGCCACTCGCCACGCGGGCGGCGCTACGCCGTCGCGGGGTACGAATTCGGCCCCGGCGAAGCGCTCGACCTCGGACCAGCAGCCCCGCGCGAGCACGCGCGCGAGCGAAGCCTCCTCGCCGTTGACGACGATGCGCCCCGACGGCGGCACGGTGCGCACCAGGTGATGGAACTGCGTTTCGATCGCCGCGACGTCGGGAAAGATGTCGGCGTGATCGTACTCGAGGTTGTTGAGCACCGCGGTGCGCGGCCGATAGTGAACGAACTTCGAGCGCTTGTCGAAGAACGCGGTGTCGTACTCGTCGGCTTCGATGACGAAGAAGCCGCTGTCGGAAAGCCGCGCCGACACGCCGAAATTCGCGGGCACGCCGCCGATCAGGAACCCCGGCCGCAATCCTGCGCTTTCGAGGATCCACGCGAGCATCGACGCGGTCGTCGTCTTGCCATGCGTGCCGGCGACCGCGAGCACCCAGCGGCCGGACAGCACGTTCTCGTAGAGCCATTGCGGGCCCGACGCGTAGGCGAGACCCGAATCGAGGATCGCCTCGATCAGCGGGTTGCCCCGCGTGATCACGTTGCCGATGACGAACACGTCGGCGCCTTTCGCAACGCTGCGCAGCTGCGACGCGTCATAACCTTCGGTGAGCGCGATGCCGAGCGCAGCGAGCTGCGTGCTCATCGGCGGATAGACGTTCGCATCGCAGCCGGTCACGCGGTGGCCCGCAGCCGCCGCGATGGCCGCGAGCCCGCCCATGAACGTGCCGCAGATCCCGAGGACGTGCAGGTGCATCAGGCCTTTCCTTGCGCGAGCGGGCGCGTTCCCTCGCGACGCCAACCGACGGCGAACCATGCCAGCGTGGCGACATTCAGCACGACCGCGATCGTGAACGCGAGCTTGAGCCCCCCGCCGGTATCGAGGCCGAGCGCTGCACGTGCGCCGTCGACGACGAGACCTACGCCCCATTGGGCAGCGAAGCTGCCGACGAACATGACGAGGTTCAACGCAGTGTTCGCGCGGCCGGCGAGCTCCGTCCGGAATCCGTCGTTCAACACGGTGAACGACAGCACGTTGACCGAAATGCCGAAGCCGTAGATGGCCCACCACAGATAGCTTCCGGGCAATCCGGCGACGATCGCCGCGAGCGCCGCCATGCTCGCGGTGAAGCCCGTCGCGAACAGATGCCGGGCGTGGATCCCCCGGCGCACGAGCCGGGGCGCCAAGAGCCCGATCGACATGTAGCCCGCGAGCGTCGCCAATCCGGCCACGAGCAGATGCGCTGCCGCGGCTGCTCGATCGTAGCCGTCGACCTCGATCAGCCACGGCACCGCCCATAGTCCCTGAATCGCCATGAACGTGCCCATGACGACACCTCCGAGCGGCGCGATCCACCAGAACCGCGCGTGCGTGAAGACCGACCTCACACCGGCCCACTGCGTTGCAAGCCCCGGCGTCTCGGGGTGCCTGGGCGCCTCGGGAATCCTGAGCCAGACGAATGCGGCGACGGCGTAAGTCACGAATGCGAGCGCGATGAAGATCGTCCGCCATGACACGAAGCGCAGCGCGAACTCGAGCGGAGTCGTGGCGACGAGCGCGCCCACGCCGCCCGCGGCCATCGTCCAGCCCGAAAGCGACGCCTGTCTCGCAACCGGGTACCAGGTGACGATCGCCTTCATCGGCGCCATCAGGCACGCGGCGCATCCGGCACCGATCAACGCGCGCGCGAGGACGAGCGTGGGTACGTCGCCCGCGATCGCGAAGAGCAGCGAGCCGGTCGCGGCGACCGCGAGCAGCACGGACTCGACGCGCCGCGGCCCATAGCGGTCGAGAAGCATTCCGGCGGGAATCTGCACGGCTGCGAATGCCAGGAAGTACGCGCTCGTCAGCAATCCGAGCGAACCGGGCTTGAGCGCGAGCTCGCGCGTCAGCTCGGGCGAAATCACGGCGTTGACAGATCGAAAGAAGAAGGAAAGCAGGAAACCCGCGGCGAACGCGGGATACAGACGGGCGAACGGCGTTGCGAAGGAGCTCATCGATCGCCCGTGTCGACTATCGCCGCCGTTACGCGCGAAAAATGAAATAGACCGCGCCCATCAGGCAGAGCGCGGCCCAGAGGTAGTCGAGCTTGAGCGGCTGCCCCATGTAGAACACTGCGAACGGCACGAACACGAGCAGCGTGATCACCTCCTGGAGGATCTTGAGCTGCCCGAGCGGCAACGCGGTGAACCCGATCCGGTTCGCGGGAACCTGCAGCAGGTACTCGAACAGCGCGATCCCCCACGACAGGAGCGCTGCGATCCACCACGGCTGCGCCTGCAGGTTCTTCAGGTGTCCGTACCAGGCGTACGTCATGAAGAGGTTCGAGAGCGTGAGCATTGCCGCGCATAGCAGCGTGGGATGAGTCGTGACCGAGGCGAGCGAAGTCATCGGGAAGGGAAAAGGA
>DASSGI010000253.1:0-7261 GCA_035857655.1 Casimicrobiaceae bacterium
GTCGGCATCAAGTCGATCGAGCACTTCATCATCGACAAGGGTTGGGAAGAAGGCTGGGTCGCGCCGCGCCCGCCTGCGACGAAGACGGGATGGCGCGTCGCCGTGATCGGCTCGGGCCCGGCGGGTCTCGCGTGCGCGCAGCAACTCGCACGCGCCGGCCACGACGTCGTCGTATTCGAGAAGGAAGACCGCATCGGCGGGCTGCTCCGCTACGGGATTCCCGATTTCAAGATGGAGAAGCACCTGATCGACCGCAGGATGGCGCAGATGTCGCTCGAAGGTGTCGAGTTCCGCGCCGGCGTTCACGTCGGCAGGGACGTCGACGCGAGCACGCTCGTCGCCGAATACGACGCCGTGGTGATCGCAGGCGGCGCGGAAAAGCCGCGCGATCTCCCGGTGCCCGGGCGCGAGCTCGCCGGCATTCACTTCGCGATGACGTTCCTGCCGCAGCAGAACAGGGTGGTCGCGGGCGAGGCGGTCGCGAGCCAGATCGTCGCCGCCGGCAAGCACGTCATCGTGATCGGTGGGGGCGACACCGGCTCCGACTGCGTGGGAACGTCGATCCGGCAGGGCGCGAAATCGGTCACGCAATTCGAGCTCCTGCCGCAGCCGCCCGACCAGGAGAACAAGCCGCTCGTATGGCCGTACTGGCCGGTCAAGCTGCGCACGTCGTCGTCGCAGGAAGAAGGCTGCGATCGTGACTGGTCGGTCGCAACGAAGCGGTTCGAGGGCCGCAATGGCGCCGTCGAAAAGCTCGTCGCCGTGCGGCTCGAATGGCAGAAGTCCGCCGACGGGCAGATGAAGATGGTCGAGATGCCCGGAACGGAGTTCACGATGAAAGCCGATCTCGTGCTGCTCGCGATGGGTTTCCTCGGACCCGTGCAGGAAGGCCTGCTCGAGCAGCTCGGCGTCGCGCGCGATGCGCGCAGCAACGTGCGCGCGAACGTCGACGACTACCGGACCTCGGTGCCGAAAGTCTTCGCCGCTGGAGATGCTCGCCGCGGCCAGTCGCTCGTCGTGTGGGCGATCCGCGAAGGGCGGCAGTGCGCGCGCGGTCGACCTCGCGCTGATGGGCGGCACGGAGCTGCCCCGCTAGGGGCCGTCGACAGGCCGCGGAAGGCGCGACACGCGATGTCCGCGGTCGTCACGCTCGACCTCGAAGGCTGGGTTCCGGCGCTCACCGACGAAGCTCGCGAGCGCGTGGCGCGCGCGCTCGAAGAAGGCAACGTCATTCGTCTTCCTCGCGTGAGCTTCGCGCTGACGGAGTCCGAGCGCCGCTTTCTTTCGCCTTCATGGTCGGACGGGCGCGCCAAGAACATCAGCTTCGAAGGCGGGAGCCTCAAGGGCGCGGCCGGCAGCGACGCCGATCGCGCGGAGCTCTCGGGGATGGTCGCGCGATTTGCCGCCGCGGCCGCCGGTCTCGTCACCGCGCTTTTTCCCAGGTACGCGCCATACGTGAAGCGCGCGCGATCGAGCTATCGGCCGCAAGGCGCGGTCGGTCGCGACGTCTCGTGGCGCAAGGACGATTCGCGGTTGCACATCGACGCATTTCCGTCGCGCCCGAACCAGGGCGAGCGCATCCTGCGCGTGTTCACCAACGTCAATCCGCAGGAGGACCGCGTCTGGCGCGTCGGGGAGCCGTTCGAGGTCATGGCGAAGACACTGCTGCCGCGAATCTCCGGACCGCTTCCCTGCAGCTCCACGCTGCTTGCGGCGCTGCACGTGACCAAGGGTCGGCGCTCGGTCTACGATCACCTGATGCTCAACCTGCACGATCGGGCGAAAGCCGATCTCGCGTATCAACGCGATTGCCGGCAGGAGACGGTGCACTTCGCGCCGGGGACGACGTGGATCTGTTTCTCGGACCAGGTGATGCATGCGGCCGTATCCGGCCAGTTCATGCTCGAGCAGACGATCCATCTGCCGGTGTCGGCGCTCTACGATCCGTCGCGCTCGCCGCTCGCGATTCTCGAGCGTCTCACCGGGCGCTCGCTCGTCCCGGCGCACTAGGACTCTCACGTTGACTGACGCATCGCCCGGCCTTGTCGCCGGCGTTCCGCGCCGTTAGGCTCCCGCCGATGGCTGCACCCGACAACGACGTATTCCTTCGCGCGTTGCGCCGCGAGCCCACGCCGTACACGCCGGTGTGGCTGATGCGGCAGGCGGGCCGTTACCTGCCCGAGTACAACGCGACGCGCGCGAAAGCTGGCAGCTTCCTTGCGCTCGCGAAGACGCCGGCGCTCGCCGCGGAGGTCGCGCTGCAGCCGCTTGTGCGCTATCCGCTCGATGCCGCGATTCTCTTCTCCGACATCCTGACGATCCCTGACGCGATGGGGCTCGGTCTGCACTTTGCCGATGGCGAAGGTCCGCGCTTCGCGCGCACGACAGCCGACGAAGCATCGATCGGTCGTCTCGAAGTCCCCGACATGGCGAAACTTCGCTACGTGTTCGATGCGCTCTCGGAGACGAAGCGCGCGCTTGCGGGCCGCGTGCCGCTGATCGGTTTTGCCGGCAGTCCGTTCACGCTCGCCTGTTACATGATCGAGGGGGGCGGGAGCGCCGATTTCGCCACGGTTCGCCGGATCGCGTACCAGCGACCCGACCTGCTGCATCGCCTCGTCGCTATCAATGCGCGCGCCGTGACCGCGTATCTCGATGAGCAGGTTGCGGCAGGCGCCGATGCGCTGATGCTCTTCGATACGTGGGGCGGCGTGCTTTCTGCGGCTGCGTATCGGTCGTTTTCGCTCGCTTCGATGTGCTCGGTGCTGGCGGCGCTCGCAATGGCGCCCGACGGCAAATCGGTGCCGACGATCGTGTTCACGAAAGGCGGGGGCCAGTGGCTCGATGACATCGCAACGTGTGGCGCGTCGTGCGTCGGCGTCGACTGGACGACCGACATCGCAACTGCGCGCCGTCGTGTCGGGGCTCGCGTCGCGCTGCAGGGGAATCTCGATCCGCTCGTGCTGCTCACCGATCCGACGGTCGTCGCACGCGAAGCGGCGAACGTCGTTCGCGCAGCAGGCCCCGATCCCGGACACGTCTTCAACCTCGGACACGGAATTCTTCCCGCTACTCCGCCGGAGAACGTCGCGGCGCTCGTCGAAGCCGTACACCGCGAATCCCTCGCAACCCGCGCCGGTGCTTGATCTTCGCGGGTCCCCGTCATTTCTCTGGGGAAATCGGCGCAAACCCGCGCCAGGCTTGATTCTTACGGCTCTTGACAACCGCCTCGACAGCCGTTCCAAACCGTTCAGTTATGCACATATCATGAGCGATCGATGGCTTTTCCGAGGTGCGTGCGGGGCGAAGGGAAGGCGACCGCCAGCGGCTTGAAAACACGAATGTTTTTTGGCGAAGCTGCGCGTTGCCAACGCCATCGTCCAAGGGATCGGGTTCGGCGACGCGATTCGAGCAGGAATTTACACACAAGATTATCCACAGCCCTTGTTAGCCCTTTTTTGCCCTCGTTATAAACCAAGGACTTGCCTCTCGTTGCTGCGGCGCGCGGTGAACATTTCGAACACTACAACTCGCGCGTCATCGAGCGCTGCGTGCGAATTCGGAACGGCATTGCCGAATTGAACCGATGCCCGCAGTCCGCGTTGCGCTTCCTGTTGCCGTGCCGACACTGTTCGATTACTGGGTGCCCGAAGGGATCGTCATCGGGTGCGGCGCAATCGTTCGCGTCAAGCTCGCGCGTCGCGTTCTCGAGGGCGTCGTTGTTGATGTTCCCGGCCACTCGGACATTCCGCGCGAGCGTTTGCAGCCGGTCGATGCGACGCTGCCGGATCTCCCTGCGTTGCCGAACGACTTGCTCGAGGTCGGAGCGTTCGTCGCGTCGTACTACCAGGAACCGCTGGGTCTTGTGCTCGCGCAGATGCTTCCGCCTCTTCGCGCCACACGTCGAAGCGCGAGGCGCGAGGCGCCGGTCCCTTCACTGGAACCGATAGCGGGCTCCCCAGCGACCGCGGTGCATCAGCTGAACGACGATCAGCAAAGAGCGCTCGCTGCGATCCCATTCTCGCGGCGCGAATTCGCCCCGTTTCTGCTGCAAGGCGTCACGGGAAGCGGCAAGACCGAGGTCTATCTCGCCGCAGCAGCCGCAGCGATCGCGAAAGGCGGACAGGTCCTGATCCTCGTGCCGGAAATCAACCTGACGCCGCAATTGTTGCAGCGGATCGCGGATGCGTTGCCCGGGCGCAATGCGGTGATGCTTCACAGCCGGATCTCCGCGAGCGAGCGCCTGCGGCATTGGAGGGCGGCGGCCGCCGGCGAGATCGACGTCGTGCTCGGAACGAGGCTCGCGGTGTTCACGCCGCTTCCGCGCCTCGCGCTGATCGTCGTGGACGAAGAACACGATCCGTCGTTCAAGCAGCAGGACGGCGTCCGCTATCACGGGCGCGACGTCGCAGTATGGCGCGCCCGGCACCGCGAGATTCCGATCCTGCTCGGAAGCGCGACGCCGTCACTCGAGACGCTCGCGCAGGCGCGTCGCGGGCGCTACGGCTGGCTCAAATTGCCGCGCCGCGCGGTGGCCGCCTCGAAACTGCCTCGCGTCTCGTTCGTGCCGAACCGCAACGCGGAAGCGCTCGAGGGGATGAGCGCCGCGCTCATCGACGCGATCGGACAGCGGCTCCAACGCGACGAACAATCGCTCGTTTTCATCAACCGCCGCGGCTTCGCGCCGTCGCTGCTCTGCGGCGCGTGCGGCTGGCAGGCTGGGTGCCCGCGGTGCAGCGCCCGACTCGTCGTTCACCGCGACGCACGGATGCTGCGCTGCCATCACTGCGGACACGCGGAGCGCCTGCCGCCCGCGTGTCCCGAATGCGGCAACGTCGATCTGCTGCCGGTGGGTCACGGGACCCAGCGCCTCGAGCGCGCACTGGCCGCGAGGTTTCCGCGCGCGCGGATCGCACGCATCGATCGCGACAGCACGCGGCGGAAAGGGACGTTCTCGCAGTTGCGCGACCAGGTGCACGCGGGAGAGATCGACATTCTCGTGGGAACGCAGATGCTCGCGAAGGGCCACGACTTTCCGCGCCTCACGCTGGTGGGCGTGCTGGGCGCCGACAACGCGCTCTACAGCGCCGACTTTCGCGCGACCGAGCGTCTCGCTGCGCTGCTGTTCCAGGTGTCGGGGCGCGCCGGCCGGCGCGATCGGCCCGGCGAAGTCATCGTCCAGACCGATTTTCCGAATCATCCGCTTTCCCGCGCGCTCGCAGGTCACGACTACGATGCGCTCGCCGACGCGCTGCTCGCGGAGCGTCGCGCGGCGATGCTGCCGCCGTTCGCGCATATCGCGCTGCTCGTCGCCGAAGCGCCGCGGCGAGACGCGGTCGATGCGTTTCTCGTCGCTGCAAGCGACGCCGGACTTGATGCCGCGCGTCGGCACGCGGTCGACGTCGAGGTTTTCGCTCCGGTCCCTGCGGCGCTTCCGCGTCGCGCGGGTCTCGAGCGCGGCCAGGTGCTGGCGCAGGCGTCGCAGCGCAACGCGATGCAGCGCTTTCTTCCGCACTGGCGGAGCGCGATCGATGCGTTGCCGGGGCGCCGCGTGCGCTTCGCGCTCGACGTGGATCCGTTGGGGTTCGCATGAGCGAGGCGGGCGAGCGCAAGCGAGCGACCAGCTATAATTCGCGTTCCTCCCGCCCGTCCGCCGCCTGCCGCCGCATTGTTGCGGCGTCGTCATGACCGATCTGCGCACAAAGCTCAAGGAGTATCTCGCGCTCGGCGTCGCCGCGATTGCGCCGGATCGCGCGCAAGTCCCCGTCGAGCTCGGTCCTCCGAAGCAGGCGACGCACGGCGACTTTGCTTCGAATGTCGCGCTCCAGCATGCGAAGGCGCTCAAGCGCAACCCGCGCGATGTCGCGCAGGCGCTGGTCAAGGCGCTCCCACCGAACGAGCTCGTCGAGCGGATCGAAATCGCGGGCGCCGGATTCATCAACATCTTCGTCACCGCTGCGGCTCGCCAGGCGATCGTCGCGACGATCCTCTCCGCGCGCGATGATTTCGGTCGCGGGGACGCGCGCCGCGGCGAACGTGTGATGGTCGAGTTCGTCTCGGCGAACCCGACAGGTCCGTTGCACGTCGGTCACGGCCGCCAGGCGGCGCTCGGCGACGCGATCGCGCGGCTCCTCGAATGGCAGGGTGCCGACGTGACGCGGGAGTTCTACTACAACGACGCCGGCCAGCAGATTCAGAATCTCGCGCTGTCGGTTCGCGCTCGCGCGAAGGAACTCCTCGGTGAGCAGGGAGCGTTTCCCGAAGACGGCTATCGCGGCGAATACATACGCGAGCTCGCGCAGCGCTATCTCGACGACATCGGCAACGACCTGTCGGACATCGAGTCGATCCGGCGCTTCGCGGTCGCCGAGCTCAGGAAGGAGCAGGATCGCGATCTGCAGGCGTTCGGCGTGAAGTTCGACAACTACTATCTCGAAAGCTCGCTCTACACCGACGCCCGCGTCGACGCGACGGTCACGCGGCTCGTCGATTCCGGAAAGACGTTCGAGCACGAAGGCGCGCTGTGGCTCAAGACCACCGACTACGGCGACGACAAGGATCGCGTGATGCGGAAGTCGGACGGCGGCTACACGTATTTCGTGCCCGACGTCGCCTATCACGTCACGAAATGGGAGCGCGGATTCACGACGGTGATCAACGTGCAGGGCGCGGACCATCACAGCACGATGACACGCGTTCGCGCCGGACTCCAGGCCGCCGGCATCGGGGTGCCGCCGGGCTATCCGGATTACGTGCTGCACAAGATGGTCACCGTGATGAAAGGCGGCGAGGAGGTTAAGATCAGCAAGCGCGCCGGCAGCTACGTGACGCTGCGGGACCTGATCGACGAAGTCGGCCGCGACGCAGTGCGCTTCTTTCTCGTCTCGCGCAAGGCGGAGGCTGAATTCGTCTTCGACATCGATCTCGCGCGGTCGCAGACCGAGGCGAATCCCGTCTACTACGTGCAATACGCCCATGCGCGAGTCGCGTCGGTGATGAAGCAGGCGGGCATCGCGATGAACGAGGCTTCGTCGGCGCTCGCCGGCGCGAATCTCGCGCCGCTCACGAGCGCGTACGAGGAAGCGCTGCTGCGCCGCCTCGCGGCGTTCCCCGAGGAGCTCGCTGCGGCTGCGCGCGATTCGGCGCCGCATCTGATGACGGCCTATCTGCGGGAATTGGCCGCGGAATTCCACAGTTACTATAATGCCGAGCGTTTCCTGGTCGACGATCCCACGATCCAGCGCGCGCGGCTTGCTCTCGT
>DASSGI010000254.1:0-7783 GCA_035857655.1 Casimicrobiaceae bacterium
GTAGATGGCGGGCAGGATCCATTGCCGGACGGCGGCCTCCGCTAGGGCTGTCTCCTCGAGCGACAGCGGCGAATCGGGGACAGCTACTCTCATCGACGCGACGACGCCAAACGAGCGCCCGCTGTCCTTGTCCGAGCGCAACTCGCGGATTGCGACGCGGTCGCCGAGCGATTCGAGCGCCGACGCGTCGAGCACGACTTCCAACCTCTCCGCGACCCTCTCGGCCCTCGTCACCGCGTCCATCAAGCGCCCCGCAAGGACGTCGATCAGCTGCATGTCGGGATCGCCCACGAGAAACCGGCGAGCCTCGCCAACGGCGACACCGGCCTTCATCGCGAGGCGCACGCGCGCGCCGGCGGGCGTGACGACCTCGCCGAGCTCGCTCATCGTTTGCTGCATGGCGAGTGCACAGGCGGTCGCCCGCGCACCGTCGTCCTTGTCGATCCAGCAGGTGACAGCGTCGCCGCTGAAGTAGATGACGTCGCCGCCGAAGCGCTCGAGAGCCGAGATGAGCGCGTGAAAGACGCGGTTCAGGTTGGCGGTCAACTCCTCGGCGCCGCGCTGCGGTCCGAGCTCGTTGACCAGCGCTTCCGTCAGCGGCGTGAAGCCTGAGATGTCGGCGAAGAGCGCTGCGCCGCGGACGCGGTCGCGGATCGGAATCCCCGTCGCGAGCGCACGGCGCCGGTCGCCGGGAATGTACGCTTGCAGGTTCGCGATCGCGTCCGACCACGTCGCTCGGGTTGCATCGACCACGACGCTGCGCACGTCAGCCATGGCTTCGAATCATACGGACGCGACCTCCTCGAGCCTTGCCGACAAGCATAGTGCCGGAAGCGAGGCCGGAGCAATCCGTGTACAGGCGTGGGCTGGCGCGTCGGGCTTCGAGCGGCGCTCCGCTCGATACGCGAAACTGTCATCGGGTCGATGCCCGGTTCAGTGCGCGAGGATCTTCGATAGGAAGTCCTTGGTCCGCTCGCTCTTCGGGTGACTGAAGAACTCGGCCGGCGTGTTCTGCTCGACGATCTGCCCCTCGTCCATGAAGATCACGCGGTCGGCAACCGAGCGCGCGAAACCCATCTCGTGCGTCACGCAGAGCATTGTGATGCCTTGATTCGCAAGCTCGATCATCACGTCGAGCACTTCCTTGATCATTTCGGGATCGAGCGCACTCGTCGGCTCGTCGAACAGCATGATCTTCGGCGTGAGGCAGAGTGCCCGGGCGATCGCCACGCGCTGCTGCTGCCCGCCCGAGAGCTGCAGCGGATACTTGGTCGCCTGCTCGGCGATCCGCACGCGCTTGAGCTGCTGCATCGCGCGCTCGTCGGCCTCCTTCTTCGGGATTTTGCCGACCCACATCGGCGCGAGCGTCAGGTTCTCGAGCACGGTCAGGTGCGGAAACAGGTTGAACTGCTGGAACACCATGCCGACCTTGCGGCGGATCGTCTCGACGGCTTTCACGTCGTCGGTGAGCTCGACGCCGTCGACCTTGAGCACGCCCTCCTGGTGCTCCTCGAGCCGGTTGATGCAGCGAATGAGCGTCGACTTCCCGGATCCCGACGGCCCGCAGATGACGATCCGCTCGCCGCGCGCCACGTCCAGGTCGATCTCGCGCAGCACGTGGAAGTGGCCGTACCACTTGTTGACGCGAGAGAAAGCGATGATGGGGTCGCTGGTCGACATCCTCGTTCCTGGGCCCTAGTTTCGTCGCGTACCGGTGTTCAGGTACCGCTCGATCCAGCGGCTATAGCGCGACATCGCGAAGCAGCAGACGAAGTAGATCGCGGCGACGAAGAGCTGGCCTTCGAGGAAGAATTTCCGCCAGTCGGAGTCGCCGAGCGCGAGCTGCAGCGCGCCGGTAAGGTCATAGAGGCTCACGATCGTCACGAGGGAAGTGTCCTTGAACGTGCCGATGAACGTGTTCATGATCGCCGGCACGACGATTCGCAATGCCTGCGGCAGCACGATCTTGCGCGTCGTCTGCCAATACGTGAGGCCGAGCGAGGCTGCCGCCTCGATCTGCCCACGGGGAACCGCCTGCAGACCGCCGCGCACGACCTCGGCGAGATACGCAGCCGAGAAGAGCGTTATCCCGACCTGTACGCGCACCAGCACGTCGACCGTCATCCCCTGCGGCATGAACAGCGGGAACATGAACGACGCCATGAACAGCACCGAAATCAGAGGCACACCGCGGATCAGCTCGACATAGAGCACGCACAGCGTGCGTATCCCGGGCATCCGCGACCGGCGTCCCAACGCAACGAGGATCGACAGCGGGAAAGCCGTGGCGAGGCCGATCGTCGACAACATGATGGTCAGCGGGAACCCGCCCCAGCGCGCGGTTTCGACCGGCGTCAGCCCGAACACGCCGCCGCGCATCAGCACGAAGAACGCGGTAATGACCACGATCCACACAGCGACGAGCCAGCGACTCCAGAACGGCCGGTAGCAACTGAGCGCAAGCAGCACGATCATCAGCCCAGTCGCAAGCAGCGGTCGCCATTGCTCGGCGTACGGATAGCGACCGAAGAGAATCAATCGGTATTTCTCGGCGACCACGCCCCAGCACGCGCCGGCGTGCCCGATCGCCCGACACGCGGCGTTGTCGGGGCGCGCGACTGCATTCACGACGGCCCAGTCGAACAATCGCGGCACGAACACGGCGAGCAGCGCGACGATGACGAGCGTGCCGAGCGTGTTCTTCCAGTCGCTGAAAAGGTTGCGCCTGAGCCATGGCAGAACGCCTTCGGTCGCGACCGGCGGCGCGCGCGGCGGCACGAGCTGGAAGACGTGGGCGATGGCGGTCATTTAGCGGCCTTGCTCATCGCTCGCGGATTGCCGCGCGGCGGTTGTACCAGTTCATGATCGCCGCGGTGAGCAGCGACATCGTCAGGTAGCAGAGCATCACGATCGAGATCGCTTCGATCGCGCGGCCCGTCTGATTGAGCGTGGTCGTCGAGATCGACACGAGGTCGGGGTAGCCGACCGCGACCGCGAGCGACGAGTTCTTCGTGAGATTCAGGTACTGGCTCGTCATCGGCGGGATGATCACTCGCAGCGCCTGCGGCAGCAGCACGAGGCGGATCTCCTGTCCGCGCGCGAGTCCGAGCGCTGCGGCCGCTTCATGCTGGCCGTACGCGACCGCCTGGATCCCGCCGCGGACGATCTCCGCGATGTAGCTCGCTGTATAGAGCGTGAGTCCCATGAGGACGGTGAGGAACTCGGGCGTCACCGCGCCGCCGCCGACGACGGTGATCTCGGTCTTCTCGGGGATGTCGAGCGCGCTCGGCGCTCCGCCCGCGAGCCATCCGACGAACCCGCCGAAGATGATCAGCACGAGCGCCGGCAGCATGACCGGCAGCGCCTTGCCCGTCGCCTCGCGTTTCGCCCGCGCGAACCTGCGCCACGCCCATCCCGCGACACATCCGACGACCGCACCCGCGGCGACCCAGACATGGCCGAGCGCCCACACGGGAATCGGATACTGGAGACCGTTCTTGCTGAAGAACACGTGCGGCAGCGGCTGCAACGCATCATCGATCGGCGGCAGCAGCTCGGTCAGAATGAAGTACCACATGAAGAGCTGCAGCAGCACCGGAACGTTGCGAAAGATCTCGACGTATGCGCCGCACAGCGACCGGACCAGGAAATTGCGGGAGAGCCGCCCGATGCCAATCAGGGTCCCCAGAATCGTGGCGAGCACGATCCCGACGATCGCAACGCGCAGCGTATTCGACAGGCCGACGAGGAACGCCTTGAGATACGGTTCGGACGAATCGAACTCGAAAAGGCTCTCGCTGATCGCGAATCCGGCAGGTTGAGTCAGGAAGTCGAATCCGCTCTGGATCCCGCGCACTCGCATGTTCGCGAGCGTGTTGTGAACGAGGTACCACCCGGCCGCGACGACGAGCAGCACCGCGATGATCTGATAGACGAGCGCACGGAGCTTCGCGCTCCGCCACGACCATCGAAACGGATTGGACGGGCCCGCCATGGCAGCGTTACGAAGGACGGGCTGGGCGTCGCCGGAGGCGCGACCGAGGAGACGTAAGGGGCCGGGCGCGCCGGCCGATCGCCGGCGTGCCCGGATTCGCCGCTAGCGAACGGGCGGCGCGTACTGCAGCCCGCCCTTGCTCCACAGGTTGTTTGCGCCACGCGGCAGCTTCAACGGCGACTTCGGCCCGACGTTGCGCTCGAAGATCTCGCCGTAGTTGCCGACAGCCTTGAGCGGCCGATAGGCCCAATCCTTGTCGAGGCCGAGGAGCTTGCCGGTGTCTTCCGCAGTCCCGAGGATCCGCCCGACGACCGGATCGGTGCTCGCCTTCATCTGGTCGACGTTAGCCTGCGTAATCCCGTACTCCTCGGCTTCGAGGAGCGCGAAGACGACCCATTTGACGATCGTGAAGAACTCGTCGTCGCCGCGGCGGACCGCGGGGCCGAGCGGCTCCTTCGAAATGAGCTCGGGAAGGATCAGGTGATCGTCAGGCTTGTCGGCTTCCTTGTTGCGAATCGACGCGAGCCCCGACGCGTCCGTCGTGTATGCCTGGCAGCGGCCCGCGAAATACGCCTTGTTCGTCGCCTCGAACGTCTCGAACACGACCGGCTTCATACCGAGGTTGTTCGCCTTCGAGTAATCGTTCAGGTTCTTCTCGGTCGTCGTGCCCGATTGCACGCAGACCGTCGCGCCCTTCAGCTGCTTCGCGCTCGTAACCTTCGACTTGACCGGGACCATGAAGCCCTGCCCGTCGAAGTAGGTGATCCCGGTGAACTCGAGGCCGAGCGAAGCGTCGCGCGTGAGCGTCCACGTCGTGTTGCGCGACAGGAGGTCGACCTCGCCCGACTGCAGCGCGGTGAACCGCTGCGATGCGTTGAGCGGAACCCACTTGACTTTCTTCGCGTCGCCAAGGATCGACGCCGCGATCGCCTTGCAGATGTCAACGTCGAGGCCCGTCCAGTTGCCTTGGCTGTCCGCCGATGAGAACCCGGCGAGGTTCGTGTTGACGCCACAGACGAGCTCGCCGCGCGACTTGATCGTGTCGAGGGTCTTGCCGGCGTGCGCGGTGCCGGTCATCGCGGCGGCGAGCGCCACGCCTACTGCCAGTTTCCTCATCATGGTTTCCTCCCGGGGTTGCAGCCGATTCGCGGCTCAAAAAAGTTTGGCGGGGCGAGTGTAAGCTGCCCGCCGCCACTTGGCGAGGGGGTCGACGCGGGGGCCTATGCCGGCGCTAGTTCGAGCGCGGTCGCGACGCGCGAGAGACCTTCACGCGTCGTCTCGGGGTCGTGGACCAGCGCAATCCGGATGTAGTCGTCGCCGTCGTTCGCGCCGCTCGGGCCTGCCTGCGTGAGATACCCGCCGGGAAGCACCTTCAGCGCGAAGTCGCGCCACAGGCGCCGGGTGAGCTCGAGGCCATCGCCGGCGCGCAGCCACAGGAAGAACCCGCACGGCGGGCGGTAGTAGCCGGGATGGCGGCCGAGAAGCCGATCCGCGGTGTCCTTGCGCGCCGAGAGCCGCTCGCGCATCGCCTGCACATGGCTATCCTCCGACCACAGCGCCGTCGCCGCAGCAAGGAGCGGCAGCGGCGTGCAGGCCGTGCCATTCAGACGTACGCGATTGAGCGCAGTCATCACGTCCACCGGACCCACGGCGAATCCCGAGCGCATCCCGGCCGCGCTCGAGCGCTTCGACAACGAGTGCAGCACGAGGACGTTGTCGAGCCAGCGCGCCGAGCCGTCCATTGCAGCGAGCACGTCGAGCGCGCCCCCCGGCGGCTCGCCGTCGTAGAGCTCCGCGTAGCACTCGTCGAAGACCACCAGGAAATTGTGCCGGCGCGCCGCCTCGATCGCGCGGCGCATGACGCCTGCGTCGATCGCGTTTCCGTCCGGGTTCGACGGCGAGCACAGGTACAGCACCGAAACCTGAGCGAGCGTCGCTTCGGAGACATCGATGAAATCGAGCGCGAAGCGTGGAAACCCGTCATGCGGGAGATAGCGAGGCTCGGCGCCCGCCATGATCGCTGCCGCGCGATACGTCTGGTAGAACGGGTTCTGCATCAGCGCGATCGGGGAGGCGCGCGACGGGCTCGTCGCGATCGAAGCTGCGAGGTACAGAGCCTCCCGCGTGCTCGTGACCGGCGAGATTTCGGCGTCGAGATCGATGCGGTTGCGCGCTCCCGGATAGCGGCGTTCGATGTAGCCTCGCGCCGCCTGGCGGAATTCCTGGGTGCCTATCGCGGGCGGATACCGGTTCCATTCGTGCGCATGCGCGGCGACGATCTCCGCGAGCCATGGCGGCGGCGCGTCCTGCGGCTCGCCGACCGACATGACGATCGGTTTGAATTTCGGATCGGGAGTGACGCCGGCAAGAAGCGCGTCCAGGCGGCGAAACGGAGATTCGAAGTGCGCGGTGCGCTCGTTGAGCAGGGGATTCATCGGCATCCGGTCGGCGGTGAAGCCGCATTGTCGCGCATCCGGCAAGGGTCAAGGGTGTACATTGACACCGGTGTGCAGGCGAGGCCGGAGAACAATGAACGCGAATTGGCGAACCGGGATGATTGGCTGCGTGCTGCTGTGGGCGCTGTCCACGACGGCCATCGCAGCTTCGCAGCTCAGCGTCGGCTCGAAGCGCTTTACCGAATCGTACATTCTCGGTGAGATCCTGACGCAGACGGCGCGCGCCTCCGGCGAGACGGAGGCGGCTCACCGGCAGGGTCTCGGCAACACGGCGATCGTGCTGAATGCGCTGACGAGCGGCAATATCGACATCTATCCCGAGTACACGGGCACGATCGCGCGGGAGATCCTGAAGCTCGACAGCGTGCCCCCGCTCGCCGAGCTCAATACGCGGCTCGCGTCGATGGGGCTCGCTGTCGGCGTCCCGCTCGGCTTCAACAACACGTACGCGCTCGCGATGCGCGGCGACGATGCTCACGCCAAGGGTATCTCGAAGCTTTCCGATCTCAAGGCGCATCCGGAATTGAAGCTCGGCCTGTCGCAGGAGTTCATCGGCCGCAACGACGGCTGGCCGGGCCTGAAGCGCGCTTACGATCTTCCGTTCGAAACGCCGCGCGGGCTCGACCACGGTCTCGCGTACGAGGCGATTGCCGGCAAGCAGGTCGACGTCATCGACATCTACTCGACCGACGCGAAGATCGACAAGTACGCGCTCATCGTGCTCGCCGACGACCGCCAATACTTTCCGCGCTACGACGCCGTGCTGCTCTACCGCGCCGACCTTCCGCAGCGCTTCCCCCGCGTGTTCGAGGCGTTTCGCAAGCTGGAAGGCACGATCGACGAAGCCGCGATGCGGCGGATGAACGCCGCCGCCGAGCTCGAGAACAAGGACTTCGCGACCGTTGCGGCGAGCTTCCTCGCGCGAGCGTCCGGTGCCGCGCCGGCGAAGGGGCCCGGTAGCAAAGGGGCATCGGGAGGCGATTTCTGGGCCAAGCTCTTCGGACCCGATTTCGGCCGCCTGACGCTGGAGCATCTGGGGCTCGTGTTCTTCTCGCTCGTGGCGAGCATCATCATCGGCATCCCGCTCGGCATATTCGCCGCGCGTAACCCCGCGGCCGCTGGCCTCATCATTGGAACGACTGGCGTTCTGCAGACGATTCCGTCGCTCGCGCTGCTTGCGGCGCTCATCCCGCTCACAGGCCGGATCGGCGCGGTGCCCGCCTTCATCGCGCTCGCGCTCTACGCGCTGCTGCCGATCGTGCGCAACACGCACACGGCGCTCACGCAGATTCCGCGGGGAATGAAGGACGCCGCGCTTTCGCTCGGGATGCGC
>DASSGI010000255.1:0-8912 GCA_035857655.1 Casimicrobiaceae bacterium
CAACGCGACAAGCGGCGCGGCTAGCGCGCCCGTTGCCGTCGAGCGCAATTTCGCGCGCGGGCACCGACCATGACATACGTCAAACCGCCGTCCCCGACACGGGCGTAACGTCCGCCGACGCTCGAGCGCGGCGGGGGGCCGCCGAAAACAGGGGGACGACATGAGCTGGTCACAGGTCTACGATCCGCTGGGCAATCAGGTTCTGTCGACGATCATCGCGGCGCTGCCGATCGTCGTGCTTCTCGGAAGCCTCGCGTTCTTCCACGTGAAGGCGCACTGGGCCGCGATTCTCGGACTCGTCGTCGCGCTCGCGGTTTCGATCTTCGCGTTCGGCATGCCCACGGGAATGGCGATGAAGTCTGCGCTCTACGGCGCGCTGTTCGGGCTGCTGCCGATCGGGTGGATCGTGCTCAACGTTATTTTCATGTACCAGCTCACCAATTCGGTCGGGCTGTTCGACGTGCTGCAGAAGAGCATCACCGGCATCACCAACGACCGCCGGCTGCAACTGCTGCTCGTGGCGTTCTGCTTCGGCGCGTTCTTCGAGGGCGCCGCCGGGTTCGGCACGCCGGTCGCCGTCACCGCCGCGATCATGATGGGGCTCGGCTTCAAGCCTCTGGCTGCCGCGGGGCTCTCGCTGATCGCCAACACGGCTCCCGTCGCCTACGGTGCGCTCGGCACGCCGATCGTCGTGCTCGCTGCCGTCACCGGGCTCGACCTGCACGCACTCTCCGCGATGGTGGGACGGCAGCTGCCGTTCTTCTCGGTGCTGGTGCCGTTCTGGCTGATCTGGGCGTTCGTCGGCTTTCGCCGGATGCTCGAGATCTGGCCGGCGATCCTGGTGGCGGGCGTCGCGTTCGCGGTCCCGCAGTGCCTCGTCTCCAACTATCACGGGCCGTGGCTCGTCGACGTCGTCGCCGCGATCTGCTCGATGAGTGCGCTCGCGGTGTTCCTGAAGATCTGGCACCCGAAGGAGATCTGGACCAGCACGTCGCGCGAAGGAACGACGGTCTCGCATGCGGAAGCGGAGGCCGCCTCAGTACGCCACGGCTTCACCCGTTCGCAGATCGTCAAGGCGTGGACGCCGTGGGTGATCCTGAGCGTGCTCGTGTTCCTGTGGGGGCTGCCGCAGGTCAAGGACATTCTCAATGGAATCTCGGCGCCGAAGTTTCCGATCGAGGGGCTGCACAACCTCGTCGTACGGATGCCGCCGGTCGTTGCGAAGCCGACGCCCGAGGCCGCCGTCTACACGCTCAACTGGCTGTCCGCCACGGGGTCGGGTATCCTGCTCGCGGCGATCATCGCCGGGCTGGTGATGGGAATCTCGCCGCCGAAGCTCGTGCAGACGTACGGCGCGACGCTGAAGCGCGTCCGTTACTCGCTGCTGACGATCGCGGCGATGCTCGCGCTCGGCTTCACGACGAAGGGCGCCGGCCTTGATTCGACGCTCGGCCTCGCGTTCGCGCACGCCGGCTGGCTCTATCCGTTCTTCGGGGCGATGCTCGGCTGGCTGGGCGTCGCGCTCACCGGCTCCGACACGTCGTCGAATGTCCTGTTCGGCGGATTGCAGCGCGTATCGGCGGAGCAGCTCGGGCTTTCGCCGGTGCTGATGGCGGCGGCGAACAGCTCGGGCGGCGTCATGGGCAAGATGATCGACGCACAGAGCATCGTCGTCGCGTCGACGGCCACGCTGTGGTACGGGCACGAAGGCGATATTCTCCGGTACGTGTTCTTCCACAGCCTCGCGCTCGCAGCGCTCATGGGCGTGCTGATCATGGCGCAGGCGTACGTCTGGCCGTTCAGCGCGCTGGTCGTGCATTGACGTCGATGCTCACGGCGAAGAGCGGGGCCCGGCCGATGCTGCCGTCGCGGTATCGGTCCTTCGAGCGGACGCTCGCAGCGCCGTACAACGAACTTTACCGGCGCGCATCGGCGTACGTTCCGGCGGATCGCCTGGTCACCGATCCGCTGCGCCTCCTCGCGTGGGGAACCGATGCGAGCTTCTACCGGCTCGTGCCGACGATCGTCGTCGTCGTCGACAGCGAGGACGAGGTCGTCCGGCTCCTTGCAGACTGCAGAGCGCTCGGTACGCCGGTGACGTTCCGCGCTGCGGGAACGAGCCTCTCGGGCCAGGCAATCAGCAATTCGGTGCTGGTGCTCCTGGGCGACGGCTGGCGCGGCGCCGAGGTCGGGCCCGCGGCCGAGACGATCACGCTGCAGCCGGGTGTCGTCGGCGCCGCCGCCAACCGCCGCCTCGCGAGCTACGGCCGCAAGATCGGTCCCGATCCGGCGTCGATCGACGCCGCGATGATCGGCGGCATCGCCGCCAACAACGCGAGCGGGATGTGCTGCGGCACTGCGCAGAACAGCTACCACACGCTCGCCGGTCTGCGCGTCGTCCTCGCGAGCGGCACGGTGCTCGACACGCGCGATGCGTCGAGCCGCGCAGCGTTCCTCGCGCGCGAGGCGCCTCTCGTGCGCGAGCTCGATGCGCTCGCCCGATCGACGCGCGGCAACGATGCGCTCGCCTCGCGTATCCGGCACAAGTTCCGGATGAAGAACACCACGGGCTACAGCCTGAACGCGCTCGTCGATTTCGAGGACCCGATCGACGTGCTCGCGCACCTGATGATCGGGTCCGAAGGCACGCTCGGATTCATCAGCGAGATCACGTACGCGACCGTCGCCGACCATGCGGACAAGGCAAGCGCGCTGATCCTCTTCGACGATCTCGAGACCGCGTGCCGTGCCGTGACGCTGCTCAAGAGCACGCCGGTTGCCGCGGTGGAGATCGCCGACCGGGCTGCGCTGCGTTCCGTCGAGGGCAAGCCCGGCCTGCCCGACGGGATCGCCGCGCTCGGACCGAACGGCGCAGCGCTGCTCGTCGAAACGCGCGCACCCGATCGGGCGACGCTCGCCGAGCAGATTCGCGCGATCGAGGCAGCGCTCGCGACGCTCCCGGAGACGGGCGACGTGCGCTTCTCGACCGACGCCGACGTCTGCGCGCGGCTGTGGAACGTGCGCAAGGGAATGTTCCCTTCGGTCGGCGCGATGCGCCGCGTCGGGACGACCGTCATCATCGAGGATGTCGCGTTTCCCGTCTCCCGGCTCGCCGAGGCGACGCTCGCGCTGCAGCGGCTCCTCGCCGAGCACGGCTACGACGATGCGATCATCTTCGGCCACGCGCTTGAGGGAAACCTGCACTTCGTCTTCACGCAGGATTTCAACGTCCGTGAAGAAGTCGAGCGCTACCGCCGCTTCATGGACGCGCTCTGCCCAATGGTCGTCGAGCGCTACGACGGCTCGCTCAAGGCCGAGCACGGCACCGGCCGCAATATCGCGCCGTTCGTCGAGCTCGAATGGGGCGCGGAAGCCTACCGGATCATGCGGGCGATCAAGAGACTGTTCGATCCGCAGCGGCTGCTCAATCCGGGCGTGCTGATCAACGACGACCGCGACGCGCACCTGAAGAACCTGAAGCCGCTGCCCGAGTGCGACCCGCTCGTCGACAAGTGCATCGAGTGCGGCTTCTGCGAGCCGAAGTGCCCGTCGCACAAGCTCACGCTGTCGCCGCGGCAGAGGATCGTCGGCTGGCGCGAGATTCGGCGTCTCGAGAGCGCACCGAGCTCCGGTGCCGAGCTCGAGACGCTGCGCACGCTCTACGACTTCCACGGGATCGACACGTGCGCCGCGTGCGGCCTCTGCGCGACCGCATGTCCGGTCGGGATCGAGACGGGCATCTTGATCAAGGCACTGCGCGGGCGTCGGACGAGTCCGGCTGCGCGCGGGCTCGCAAACGTCGCCGCCGATCATTTCGGCGCGGTGACGAGCGCCGTTCGCGCCGGTCTCGCCGTGAGCAGCGCGCTCGAAAGCGTGCTCGGTCCGGGTCCGATGCGCTCGGTGTTCGATTGGATACGGGGCGCCTCGGGCGGACGCGTGCCGAAGTGGTCGCCAGCGCTGCCGCGCCCCGCCCGCGCCTCGCCGCGCCAGGGTGCAGCGCCTGCGACTGCGGAGCGCATCGTCTATTTTCCGAGCTGCGCGACACGCAGCATGGGCGCGCAGCGCGGCGACGACGAGTCCGAGCCGCTGCCGGTGGTCGCCGAGCGGTTGTTCGCGAAGGCGGGATACGCGGTCGCCTTTCCCGAGCGCATCGACATGCTGTGCTGCGGACAGCCGTTCGAAAGCAAGGGGTTCGCCGAGGCGGCCGATTGGAAGTCGGCGGAGCTCGAAGCGGCGCTCACCGAGGCGTCCGATTCGGGCCGCTTTCCGATCGTGTTCGACACGAGTCCATGCGCGTACCGGATGAAGCGCTACCTGTCGGGCCGGCTCGAAGTACGAGACAGCATCGAGTTCATCCACGACGGCGTGCTGCCGCGTGTAAATGTCGCCCCGATCGGCGCACCCGTCGCCATCCATCCGGTATGCAGCGTGCGCAAGATGGGGCTGGTCGACAAGCTCGCGGGCGTCGCGCGCCGGTGCAGCTCCGAAGTGGTGCAGATCGACGCCGTTCAGTGCTGCGGCTTCGCCGGAGACAAGGGCTTCAACCGCCCCGAGCTCAACGAGCACGCGTTGCGCGACTTGCGGGCCGCACTGCCGCCGCAGTGCACGCAAGGCTATTCGACGAGCCGAACGTGCGAGATCGGACTCTCCGAGCAATCGGGATTCCCGTACCGGGCGCTGATCCGCCTCGTCGATCGGTGCGCGTCGGCTCCAGGCACACAATCCCGCGCACCCGTTCCCGATCGCGAGGCGTACGCTGGCGCCCGACCGGCAGGCTGACCCGCGAGTGACGCCGGCGAGCCCCGTTCGGAGGACACGATGATGAAGGCCGCCCTCTTCGTCCCCTGTTATATCGACGCGTTCTTTCCCGAGGTCGCGATTGCGACGCTCGAGCTCCTCGAGCGCCTGGGCGTCGAGGTCGCCTACCCGCTCAACCAAACCTGCTGCGCGCAGCCGATGGCGAACAGCGGCTGTCACGACGACGCCGCGGCAACCGAGGCGTTGTTCGTGAAGAACTTCGCGAAACACGATTACATCGTCGGCCCGTCAGGAAGCTGCGTCCACCACGTTCGCGAGAACCTGACGGCGATTCCGCAGACCGCAGACGTCAAGCGCGTGCGCTCCAACACCTACGAGCTCGTCGAGTTCCTCCACGATGTGCTCAAGGTCGACGCGTTTCCCTGGGCACACTTTCCGCACAAGGTCGGCCTGCACAACGGTTGCGCCTCGCTGCGCGCGCTGCACGCGGCGAAGATGTCCGAGATCGCGGGGCCGGCGTTCTCGAAACCGCTCGACCTGCTGTCGAAAGTCAAGGGAATCCGCTTCGTGACGCCCGAGCGCCCCGACGAATGCTGCGGGTTCGGCGGGACCTTTTCGGTGTTCGAGGAGCCCGTCTCGGCGAAGATGGGCTACGACAAGGTGAACGACCACCATCGCGCGGGCGCCGAATACATCGTTTCGGCGGACATGTCCTGCATGATGCATCAGAAAGGCTGCGCTGAGCGGCTCGGACTGCCGATCAAGTTCATTCACATCGCGCAGGTCCTGAACGGCGCTCGCGCCTGAGCAGCGGCGGGCGGAAGGAACACCGATGAAGCGAATCGACCATGCCGAAGCGTCGTCGAAGTTCATCAAGGCGACCGATCACATGGACTTCCACGACAAGCGGCTGTGGGACCTGCGCAAGAAGCGCGATCGGGTGAGCGAGGCGCTGCCGGAGTGGGAGGAGCTGCGCGCGCTCGCATCGGCGATCAAGGAGCACACGCTGACCCACCTCGCGAGCTATCTCGAGGAGTTCGAGCGCAACGCGATCGCGAACGGTGCGCATGTCCATTGGGCGAAGGACGCCGCCGAGCACAACCAGATCGTCCACGACATCCTGAGCGCACGCGGGGCGCGGACGCTCGTCAAGGCGAAGTCGATGCTGACCGACGAGTGCGACATGCGCCCGTTTCTGGAAAAGCGCGGCATCGAAGTGATGGAGACCGACCTCGGCGAGCGCATCCAGCAGCTCGACGACGAGCCCCCCAGCCACATCGTCGTGCCGGCCGTGCACAAGCTGCGGACCGACGTCGCGCGGGTCTTCGCGGACACGATCGGCACCGATCGCAAGAACAGCGACGTCCACTACCTCGCCGAGAGCCAGCGGCAGAACACGCGACCCTACTTCCTCAAGGCGGATGCCGGAATGACCGGCGCGAACTTCGCCGTCGCCGAAACGGGGACCGTGGTCGTCTGCACGAACGAGGGCAACGCCGACCTGAGCGTGAATCTCCCGAAACTCTACATCGCGTCGATCGGCATCGAGAAGGTGATCCCTCGGATCGAGGACGTCGGCGTGTTCGTCCGGATGCTGTCGCGCAGCGCGCTCGGCTCGCCGATCACGCAGCTCACGTCGCATTTCCGCGCGCCGCGAGAAGGGACCGAGATGCACATCGTGCTGGTCGACAACGGCCGCTCGGAACGGCTCGGGATGTCCGACTTCTGGTATTCGCTCAAGTGCATCCGCTGCGGCGCCTGCATGAACACCTGTCCCGTTTACCGCCGCAGCGGAGGCTTGAGCTACGGCGCGACGTATTCGGGGCCGATCGGCGTCATCATCGATCCGACGTTCAACCTGCGCAAATACAGCTCCCTGCCGTTCGCCTCGACGCTGAACGGAAGCTGCACCAGCGTCTGTCCGGTGAAGATCGACATTCACGACCAGATCTACAAGTGGCGCCGCGTGATCGCCGAGCGCCATCAGCTGCCGTTCGTCAAGCAGGAGGCGATGCGCGCCGCCGGCAAGGTCCTGTCGAGCCCGAAGCTCTACCGCGCCGCCGTAGAGACCGCCGGCGCGGGCGTCGAGTACCTGCCGCGCTTCATGATGTACAGCCGCTTGAACGCGTGGGGACGGCAGCGAGAGGTCCCGGCGGCGGCGCCGTACACGTTCCGCCAGTGGTATCTGAAGAATCGAGGGAAGAAATGAGCAGCCGCGACGACATCCTCGCGCAGGTCCGCAGGAATCTGCCGCCGGCCCTGCCATTGCCGCCCGTCCCTGCATTCGGCGTGGCCGCCGGATCAAGGCTCGACGAATTCAAGGCCGCGCTCACACGGATGGGAGGCAAGGTCGCCGAAGCGCCGCCGGACCGCGACTTGACCGCGCTCGTCCGCAAGCTCTTCCCCGCCGCCACGGTGATCTGCTCGGCAACGCCCGAAGTACGCGGGAACCGGGCGCTGAGTGACGTCAAGGCGCCCGCGGAGCTCGACGATGTCGGCGTCGGCGTCGTGCGCGCTGCATTCGGCGTCGCGGAGACAGGCTCGGTGTGGCTCACCGACGCGGAGCTCGAGGTGAACGCGCTCGCATTTCTCGCGCAGCACCTCGTCGTGCTGCTCGACCCCGAGCGCATCGTCGGGAACATGCACGACGCCTATCGCGATCGCGCGCGGTTCGACGCGCGCTACGGCGTGTTCATGACGGGGCCCTCGGCAACCGCGGACATCGAAGGCGTGCTGATCCACGGCGCGCAGGGCATCCGCAGCCTGACGGCCGTGCTCGCTGGCGGCGGCGCGCCAACGGCCGCCGCGAGCCGCGCAACGAGCGCCCGCTAGTACTTTCCGTGCTGCTTGTAGATGTAGTTCGTGAGCTCCGTCGAGTGCATCGAGATCCGCCGCTGGATCTCGTGGACGGTGCGCACGATCGCACGCATCACGCGATAGACGATGTCGGGGTGCGTGTGGAGCAGCGACTCGAGCCGTTCCCGTTCGAGGCCGAAAACGCGGGTCGGGCACGTTGCGACCAGCGACGCGTAGTGCGGCGTCTCGTCGATGAACGAGAGCTCGCCGACGAGATCCCCGACAGTCAGCGTGAGCAGCATGACGCGCTCGGGCGTGCTGGCATTGCGGACGACTCCCAGCGCGCCGCGAACGACGACGTAGAGATGGTTGTCGGAGGTCCCCTGCTCGACGAGGACTTCGTCGGGCGCGAGATCGCGAAAGCGTAGGTTGTCGGCGAGCGTCTTCGCCTGCTCCACGGTGAGCTCGGCGCCGAGACGGGAGTGCTGCAATGCTTCGACGAGGGCTTGGTCAGTCATGATGGTCTCCCGGTCAGGGTTGCGCCGGCGGGTCCTTTCGCTCTCCGCTCCGGCCCAGCACATCGTCGGCGCGACTGGCGAACGCGTCGATCATCGTGTCCGTGATCCGGCCGAAGACGCCGTCGGCCAGCTTCCCGACGAGCGCGCTGTCGAATTCGTAGCGAAGCGTGAACTCGATCTTGCATGCGTCCAGCGCCAGCTCGGCGAGCCGCCACTCGCCCTCGAAGCGCCGGAACGGCCCGTCCTCGAGCCGGATCGCCATCCAGTGCGGCCGCTGCTTCGGGTTGCGGGTCGTGAAGCCGAACTTGAGGCCGCGATAGTCGACAGTGAGCCTCGCCGCGACGACGGTCTCGTCGCGCGCGAGGATGATCGCGCTCGCGCACCACGGAAGGAACTCGGGATAGTGCTCGGCCGCTTCGATCAGGTCGAAGGTGTCTGCCGCCGAGTGGCCGATCAACGCGGTTCTGCGGATTTCCATCGTGCGCGTACGGTCCTTGCGCCCGGCGCTGAATCGGTCGCGGAACCGGTCGGCGAATCGCCGTCGACCGCCCCCCGATCCGCCGGCGCCGCCGGCGGATGACCGCACCGGGCAAGCGTAGGCTAGAATAAACGCGCACTTCCGGGAAGGCGCTGCAGGGGGCTGCAGCCCACGTAACCACGCGAGTCTCGTCGAGACCGAAGGAGGTTCCAATGAAGTTGATCGCTTTGGCGGCCGTCGCATCGATCGCACTGGCGGGCGCGGGAGCTGCGAACGCGCAGGAAGCGCTCGCAAAGAGCAGCGGCTGCCTGAACTGCCACGACGTCAACACGAAGAAGGTCGGCCCGTCGTTCAAGGAAGTC
>DASSGI010000256.1:0-2016 GCA_035857655.1 Casimicrobiaceae bacterium
CGCACGGAATCTACATCGGCGGACATCCTAAGGTCTCCGAACGCTCCGACGACGATTGGCGACGGCTCGAGGCTTCGGGCGTGACGATCGCCCATTGCCCGGTCGTGTTCGCGCGAATGGGCGAAGCGCTTGCTTCGTTCGGGCGCTACAAATCTGCCGGTATCAATCTCGGTTTGGGCACCGACACCTGGCCGCCGGATCTGCTGCACAACATGCGCACGGGTCTCTACGTTGCACGGGTTCTCGAGGGAGACGCGACGCACACGACGAGCGCCGACCTTTTCAACGCCGCGACGCTCGGCGGCGCGCGCGCGCTCCGGCGCGACGACCTCGGCCGGCTGGCGCCCGGCGCGAAAGCCGATATCGTCGTCTTCGACCTGAAGGCAGCCCACCTCGGTCCGTTCTTCGATCCGCTGAAGAACCTGATCCTCTCCGGCCGCGGCACCGACTGTCGAGCGAGCTACATCGGAGGCCGTTGCGTGATGGAAGACTTCCGCGTCTCCGGCGCGGACGTCGACGCGCTGCAGGCGCAGGCGGACCGTCAGTTCGCGAAGCTGATGGCGAGTCACCAGGCGCGCGCGTTCGACAACCCCGGGCTCGACCGTCTGTTTCACCCGGTGTTCCCGTGGGCGCGTGGCGACGGACGCACCGCCGCCAAGGCGCAATGACAATGGGCGCGGAACTCATCGTTCGCGGTGGCCGACTCCGAGGCGGCACTTGCGCGGATATTCTCGTCCGCGCCGGGCGTGTTGCCGCGATTGGTGAGTCCATCGCGGCGGCGGATGGAGCAGAGGTGCTCGACGCTGCCGGCTGCGTCGTCCTTCCCGGATTCGTCGATGCGCATGCGCACGTCGACAAGACGCTGTGGGGAACGCCGTGGCACTCGCACCGCGCCGGTCCGACCGTTGCCGATCGCATCGCCAACGAGCGCAGCGTGCTGCGCGAGCTCGGTCTCTCCGCCGAACGCCAGAGCGCCCGTCTCGTGCGGCACCTGATCGCCCGCGGTACGACGCACGTTCGCACGCACGTCGACGTGAGTCCCGAAATCGGCCTTCGCCATTTGCACGGCGTGATGGCGATGCGCGACGCACACCGCGAGTGGATCGACATGGACATCGTCGCATTCCCGCAGAGCGGCGTCATCGCCGCGCCGGGCACGATCGAGCTTCTCGACGCTGCGGTGCGCGA
This sequence comes from Casimicrobiaceae bacterium, assembly GCA_035857655.1. GTDB lineage: Bacteria > Pseudomonadota > Gammaproteobacteria > Burkholderiales > Casimicrobiaceae > CAIWHR01. The sequence goes on from DASSGI010000256.1 coordinate 1,189, forward strand.
GGGCGCCGAACTGATCGGCGGAATCGACCCGATCGGAATCGACGGCGACCTCGAAGGCCAGCTCGATGCGATATTCGGTATCGCGGAGCGCCGCGGCTGCGGCATCGACATCCATCTGCACGACCGCGGCGAGATCGGAGCAACGACGATCGAGAAGATCGCTGAGCGCACGCGATCGCTCGGACTCGCCGGACGAGTCGCCGTGAGCCACGCGTTCTGTCTCGGGATGGTCGAACCGGCCAGGCTCGACACGCTAATCGACCTCCTCCTTCGGAACGACATCGCGATCGTGACGCACGCGCCTTCGGGTGACACACCGTTTCCGCCGGTGGGTCTGCTCGCCGAACGCGGCGTGCGCCTCTTCAGCGGCTCCGACGGCATTCGCGACGCATGGAGTCCGCTGAACACGGGCGACATGCTCGAGCGCGCGTTCCTGATCGCGTACCGCTGCGGCTTCCGCGACGATGCGGGCCTCGAGCTTGCGCTGCGGTTGACGACCGACTTCGGCGCGCGCGTGATGGGTATCGACGGTTACGGGCTCGACATCGGGTGTGCGGCCGATTTCGTCGTCGTGCCGGGCGAGACGGCGGCGGAGGCCGTCGCGATGCATCCGCAGCGCAAAGCTGTCGTCAAGAAAGGGCGCGTCGTCGCGCGCGACGGGCGCTCGCTGCTGCCGCCGGTGGCATGAGCCGATGAGCAGCGACTCCGCGCCTTCGTTGCGCCGCTATCCGCGTGACCTGACCGGCTACGGCCGCAACCCGCCGCATGCCCGCTGGCCCGGCAACGCGCGCGTCGCAGTGCAGTTCGTGCTCAACTACGAAGAAGGCG
>DASSGI010000257.1:0-18088 GCA_035857655.1 Casimicrobiaceae bacterium
CGCCTGCGGTTCCGCTGTTGTTCACGAAACCCATGCGCTGCTCGCGCTCGGTTTCATAGTCGACTCCGACCGTGAACTGCAGACGCGCGGCATCCATTGTCAACGGCGTCGTGATTCGTGCGTCGACGCCGCCAAACGTCCGGTCGAGCTGCGTCACGCCACCCGACGACGTGATTGGCGTCCCGGGCAACGCCAGGAACTGCTCGATGTTGCGGGTTCCGCCGTACGCGGTCGCGCGCAACACGCTCTCGTACGGCAGCTTCTGGGCGACGGTGACACCGACTTGCGTGTTGTTCACGCTTTTGCGCGTGTCGAACAGCGTCGCGGCCGGGTCGGCCTGCCGCGGATTCGCCTGCCACTGCGCACGCGTGAGGCCAAGCGGATCCTGCGCGAACGGTTGATCGAAAATGTTGCCGATTATCGTAACCTGCGTATCCGGCCCGGGATTGAACGCGAGCTTCACGTTGAGAAGCTCGCGCCGTGCCTCGCTGTGGTCGCGGTAGCCGTCGGTCTGGAAGCGGTTGCCCGCGATTTCGAAGTTGACGAAGTCCGTCTGGCCGCCGATCTTCGCAATAAGGTTCGACGTTCTGAAGCTTCCGCCGATCGCCTGCAGCGAGACCAGCGGCGGCGCAGGGCCGTCCTCGGTGAAAACGGAGATGACGCCTCCCGAGGAGTTGCCGTAGAGCGACGAAAACGGCCCCCGCAGCACTTCGATCCGCTGCGCCGACACGAGGCTGAAGCTGCTGGTCTGCCCCTGCCCGTCCGGCATCGTCACAGGAATGTAGTCCTGGTAGAGCCGAACGCCGCGGACCCCGAAGTTAGCCCGCGCGCCGAAACCGCGGATCGAAAGCATCAGGTCCTGTGCATAGTTCCAGCGATTCTGGATCCACATCCCCGGAACGCGCCCGAGCGACTCCGATAGATTGATCTGCAGCTGATTCTGCTGGATTTGCGGCGCGTCGATGACATCGACCGCAGCCGGGACGTCGAACGCCCGCTGCTCCGTGCGCGTTGCCGTCACGACGACCGGATCGAGCACCGTTGCAGCGGGCTGCTGCGCCGACTGCGCGACAGCAAGACCTGCCGCGACTGCACAGAGCACGGCAAGTGTCGCGCGCGACGGTCGGGAGGCCCTCATGGATTTGCCGTGCGCGCCCTTCTTCGTGGCAAACACACGCGGTTTCTCGTAGCATAGCCGATTGAATCAGTTTCTCAAACGACGCTCGCCGCCGGTCGTGCGGGCCTCATCGCCGCCATGGTCCTCCTTCGCAACCGCTGGCATTTTCTTGTGGCAGCGACGCTGCTTTGCAGCGGGCTTCCTGTCGCTGCAATCGCCGGCCCGTACGCGTACGTGTCGAACGAAGGATCGGCGTCGGTCTCCGTAATCGATACGGCAAGCGACAAGGTCGTCGCCACGCTTGCGATCAGCCGTAAGCCGCGTGGCATTGCGCTCTCCCCTGACGGACGACGGCTGTACATCAGCGACCAGGAGGCCAACGCGCTCGTCGTCTACGATACCGACAAACAGGCGCAGCTCGCGAAGATTGCGCTCGGAAATTCCCCCGAAGCGATCTACGTGTCGCCTGACGGGGCCTCGCTCTCGGCCGCAATCGAGGAAGACGACACCGTGGCGATCGTCGATACGGCTAAGCTCGCGGTCTCGCGCAAGCTCAAGATGAAAGGCAAGAATCCCGAGCACGCGGTCTGGAGTCCCGATGGAAAGTGGCTGTACGTGAGCGCGGAGGAGGCCGATTCACTGGACATCGTCGAACTGGCGAGCGGTAACGTCGTCAAGTCGTTGAAGGTCGGCGACCGGCCGCGCGGGATCGGCTTCCTGCCGGACGGCAGTCGCGCCTACGTCGCCGCGGAGAATGCCGATATGGTGAACGTCATCGACACGGCGGCGCAGAACCTCGTAACGCGCGTCAGGGTTTCAAGCCGTACAAACGGTGTCGTCGTGCACCCCGATGGCAAGCGGGTGTTCCTTTCATCCGGCGGCAAGGGCACCGTGCAGGTCCTCGAAACCGCAACCAATACGATCGTCGCCGAAGTGCCGGTCGGCAAGCGTCCGTGGAACATGGCGCTCACACCGGACGGCAAGAAGCTCTACATCGCCTGCGGTCGATCGAATGCCGTCGCCGTCATCGACACTGCGAGCTACGCGAAGATCGCCGAGATTCCCGTCGGCGAACTGCCCTGGGGTGTAGCGATTCGTTAGCGGGCATCGCATGGAGTCGCGTAATCATCATTGCATCGGTTGCCCTCGCCGGCTTCGCGTCGGCGCATGGGTCGGCGTCCGCCATGCATTCTCGGATCGCTTGCGATGAAACTCGGGGCGCCCAAACACCCCTACGAGCGGCTCGCGCGACGTCGCCTTCTGAAGCTCTTCGCGGCGAGTGCGATCGCCGGCGCGCTGCCCAGTCGCCTCGGCGCCGCGCAGCGTGCGCCCGCGCCGGGCACGATGGATTTTTGTACGACACCGCCGCGCTTCGACCAGCGGCTGCGTGTGCCGGGGCGTGACGGGTTACAGGGATTTCTGCGCGCAAGCTCAGATTCCATTGCGCTCGATGCGGTGACGCGTAGATCGGTGCCGGGGCTCGCGGTCGCCGCGCGTGTCGGGGGTCGCGAGTACATCGATCCCACGCTCGTCGTGCAGCGGGGTACCGCGCTCAGGATCGGGTTGCGAAATGCGCTCTCCGAACCGACGATCCTCCACTGGCACGGCCTCACCATCGACACCGCCAACGACGGCAACGGCGAGACCCTGGCGGCGCCGGGGAAGACCTTCGACTACGCATTCACGCTGCGCAATCGAGCCGGTCTCTATTGGTATCACCCGCATCCCCACGGCGCTACCGCCGGCCAGGCGTACCGCGGGATGTTCGGACTCCTGTTCGTCGAGGACGACGAGGAGCTCGCGCTGCGCAAGGCGCTCGAGCTCGTGCCCGGCGAAACGGAGATTCCGCTCGTGCTGCACGATCGGCGCAGTGGCGCGCCTGACCGGTATGCGCCGACGCCCGGCGACATGATGCATGGCTGGTACGGCGACGAATCGCTGGTGAACTTCACTGCGCGGCCGTACCTCGACGTCGGTCAGACGCGTTACCGTTTTCGAGTCCTCAATGCGTCGAATGCGCGGATCTTTCGCCTCGGGCTGCGCAACGACCGCGGCGGCGCGCTCCCCCTGACGTTGATCGGAACCGACGGCGGCCTTCTCGAGGCGCCGCGAACGGTCAACGAGCTCTTCATTGCACCCGCCGAGCGTGTCGACATTCTCGTCGACTTCTCGCCGATCGCCGTCGGCGGCTTCGCGCTGCTCGAAAGCCGCGCATTCGATCCAATGCACGCCGAGCTCGCGGGCGCCAGCGAAGGCGCGTCCAGCGGCGCAATGCAGCCGGATCACTCGCAGCACGGCGCAGCGGGCGGTACGATGTCGCACGAACAAGAGCACGCGCATCACCACGCGACGGACGACGCCTCGCAGCCACAGAGCGCGAGCGACGGCGCGCCGTTCGCGATCCTTCAATTCAACGTCCGCCGGCGCGGCGATAAGAAGCTTCCGCCCGTGCCCGCGCAGCTGTCGGCGCCGGCGGCGCTCGCCGCCGCATCCGGTGACGAACGGCCTCTCCGACTCGGTTTCGCGAAGGGCCGATGGCGGATCAACGACCGCGTCTACGACATGCAGGCAACACCGATCGTCGTTGCGAAGGATGCCGTCGAGACCTGGCTCATACGCAACTACCACACGAGCATGCCGCATGCGATGCACCTGCACGGGTTCCAGTTTCGCGTGCTCGAGCGCGAGACGAGCCCCGATCAGCTCGCGCCGCTCGTCGTCGACGCACGCGGCCGGCTTGCGACCGATCTCGGCTGGAAGGACACGATTCTCGTGTGGCCGGGCGAGTCGGTGCGAATACTGATCGACTTCCGCCACCCCTTCCCCGGCGACCAGATCTACCTCGTCCATTGCCACAACCTCGAGCACGAAGACGGCGGGATGATGCTTCGGGTCAAGGTCGGGTAGCGCGTGTCCAACGTGTTCGATCGCGGTCGCCGCATCGCGTGGCATTGCGCCGCACTCGTTGCACTCCTGCTCGCCGCGGCGTCGGCGTCCCGCGCCGCCGACGACATCGTGCTCACGCCGATGCGCGTCTCCGAGCACGTGTGGTTCTTTCAAGGCGCGACGGGTGTCGCCAGCGCCGCGAACAAGGGTTTCATGTCGAACGCGGGCTTCGTCGTGACGAACGACGGAGTCATCGTCTTCGATGCGCTCGGCACACCGGCGCTCGGCCGCGCGATGGTCGCCGCGATTGCTACGGTCACCAAGGCGCCGATACGCCGCGTGATAGTTTCGCATTACCACGCCGATCATATCTACGGACTGCAGGCGCTCAAGGCGGCCGGCGCCGAGATCTGGGCGCAGCGGAACGCCGAGATCTACCTCGCGTCCGACTTCGCGCAGAGGCGGCTCGCGCAGCGGCGCGCCGAGCTCTATCCGTGGGTCGACGAGACGACGCGGATCGTTCCGCCCGATGTCTGGATCGACGGCGACACCGATTTTCGCTTCGGCGGTCTCACGTTCCGGATCATCTACTCGGGCGGCGCTCACTCGCCCGAGGACATCCTGATGTACGTCGTCGAGGATCGCGTGCTGTTCGCGGGCGACCTGCTGTTCGCAGGCCGCGTCCCGTTCGTCGGTAACGCCGACAGCCGCGGCTGGCTGGCCGCGATGGGGAAAATGATCGACGTGAACGCGCTCGTCGTCATTCCCGGGCACGGCCCGCCGTCGACCGATGTCGCACGCGACCTCGCGACGACACGCGACTACATCGCTTATCTGCGCGAGCAGATGGGCCGCGGCGTCAAGGATTTCGTGCCGTTCGACGAGGTCTATGCGAAGACCGACTGGTCGCGCTTCTCCGGCCTTCCGGCGTTCGCCGAGGCGAATCGCATCAATGCCTACGGAACCTACCTGCAGATGGAGCAGGAGGAGCTCGACGGCGCCAGGAAATAGCATCCCTTCAACCCCACGACAGCCCATCATGACCAACGATCCCGTTCTCGCTGTGGCGATTCGCGCCGCGCACCGCGCCGCGTCGGTGATCCTCGACGCCGCTCGCGATCTGCGCCGCCGCCCGTCGCACGCGAAGGATCACGGCGATGTCGCCACCGAGGCGCAGACGGAAGCCGAGAACGCAATCATTGCGACGCTGCGTGCAGCGTTTCCCGACCAGGCGATCGTCGGCGCCGAGGCGGGCGAAATCGTCAGCCAGATCCAGGCCAACACGCGCGAAAGCCAGAAATCGCAGCGCTGGATCATCGACCCGATCGACGGGACTGCGAACTTCGTTCACGGGTATCCGTTCTACGCGGTGTCGATCGCTCTCACCCACGGCGCCGACGTGACGCACGCCGTCGTGCTGGACCCCGTTCGCGACGAGCTCTTCACGGCGATCAAGGGCAAGGGAGCGCAGTTGAACGGCGCGGCGATCCGCACGTCGACGTGCGTGCGCGTCGACGAGGCGCTCGTGGGAACGGTCTTTCCGTCGCGCAGCAGCGCGAAATTGCCCGCCTATCTGCCGATCTTCAACGCGCTGCTCGCGCAGTGCGGCGGCGTGCGGCGCGCGGGCGCGGGGGCGCTCGACCTCGCGTACGTTGCCGGCGGACGGCTCGACGGCTTCTTCGTGATGAGCCAGAACGCGTGGGACATCGCAGCCGGGGCGCTGATCGTCACCGAGGCCGGCGGCCGCATCGGCGACTTCGCCGGGGGCAAGGACTTCCTGCGCTCGAGCGACGTGATCGCCGCGGCGCCGGGCCTGTTCAATCCGCTGCGCGAGACGATTGCGGCGGCGACGCTGTCACGGTGATACCCGCAGGGGCGCGGCGCGAGGCCGGCAGCAGCGAGATCGCGACCAGCGTCACGACCGAGACGCCGGCCATCACGAGCAGCAGCGTCGCGAAGCCCGCCGTCTTGACGACGGGCCCGAGCAGCCACACCGCGGCCGAGCTGACGCCGAACGACACGGTGAGCCGCATGCCGCTCACGCGCGAGCGGATCCGATCGTCGACGTAGCGGACGATCATCGCGTCGGTGAACGGAATCGCGCCAAACACTGCGACCATGAACGCGATCTGCAGTGCGTAGAGCGTCCATCCGCTCGCATGCGCCGCCGCGACGAAGAGCGGCGCCTGCAATGCAACGATGCCGAGATAGAGCTGCTTCATCGGATAACGATCGATCAGCAGGCCGATCGCGATCTGCGCGAACGAAGCGACGACATAGACGCCCGCAAGCAGCATTCCGAGGAGCGCCGGGTCGGTGATCAGGCCGCGGAAGCGCTCACGGAGCAGCTCGCCGTTTCCGTTGGTCGTGAAGTTGAACAACAGGCTTCCCGAGATCGCCGCAATCGTCATGACGGCGAAGACGCGCGCGAGCGAGCCCGCTCCTTCGGACCGCGGCGTCCGGGCGCCGTGGGCGGGCGGCGCGGCGTCGCGAGGCGCCAAGCGGGCGAATGCGATGCCGCAGCCGATCGCGAAGAGTCCGGGAACGGCGAACGCAGCGCGCCATCCGGCGTACTTGACGAGAAACCCCGTCGTGACGGCGGCGAACGCAACGCCGAGATTGCCGGCGAGCCCGTTGACGCCGATCGCCAGTCCCGGCCGCGACGCACCACGCACCAGCATCGGAATGCCGACCGGGTGATAGATCGCCGAAAAGAGCCCCATCAGCGTCAGCGCGGCAGCGAGCTCCCAGGCGTTGCGCGTCGCCGCGATCACCAGCATCGAGACGCCCATTCCGACGAAGAAGATCAGCATCATCGGCCGCCTGCCCCACAGATCGCCGAGGCGCCCGGCAGGGAGCGAGCCCAGGCCGAACAGCATGAAAGCGCCGACGCCGTACGGCATCAGCGACTCCCAGTCCGCGAAGCCGAAATCGGCGGCAATCGCGGTCACCGCGGTCGCGAAGATGAGCAGGAACATGTGATCGAGCGCATGCGCGATGTTGAGGAGGAGCCCGACGGAACGTTTGACGGCGACCATTACCTTTACCTTTTCATCCGGCGAGGCTGTGCAATTGAGAGAGCAGCGCGTCCGACACCATAACCCCTTCCTTCCCGGCCTTTTCGGCAAGCGCGCGGCGGCGGCCGCCCGGCAACCTGACGCCAGGGTCTTCGAGCATCGCTGTGACGAGCGTCTCGACGCGCTCGCGATAGGCGCTGTTGCCGCATAGCGCGTCGGGGTCGATCGCGAGAAACGCCTGGCCGATTCGCGGCCGGTTTCCCTCGTCGACGAAGAATGAGCTCGCTTCGAAGCCGATCGCGGCGCCGGTGAGTGCGGTAACGAGAAGCTCGACGATGACCGCGAGCATTGCTCCTTTCGCGCCGCCCATCGGAAGCATCGATCCCTCGAGCGCGGCGGCGGCGTCGCGCGTCGGCTTTCCGTCGCGGTCGAGCGCCCAGCCCAGCGGTATCGCCTTGCCCTCCTTCGCCGCGACCATCACCTTGCCGCGCGCGACTTCGGAGAGCGAGAGGTCGATCATCAGCGCAGGTCCGCCGGCGCGCGGAAATACGGCAGCGATCGGGTTGGTCCCCAGCAAAGGGCGCCGCCCCCCGGCAACCGCCATCGCAGCGGGCGAGTTCCCGAAAGCGAGTCCGACGATGCCCGCTTCGCCGACGCGCTCGAGATGATAGGCGGCTGCACCGAAGTGATGGCTGTTCGTCACGCCGGTGTACGCAACGCCGAGCTCGCGCGCGCGACGGATCGCTTCGTCGACGGCAAGCGCGCATGCCGGAAAGGCGAGTCCGCATTTCGCGTCGACGAGCGCGGTGCCGCCCTTGGTGCGAACGATTTCCGGCGTCGCCGTCCCGTCGGCGCGCCCGTTCGTAAGATGAGTCGCATATTGCGGGACGCGCGAGAGTCCGTGCGACGCGAGCCCGCGCGCCTCGGCGTAGACGAGCGCAGCCGCCGTCGTCGACGCCATCGTCGCATTCGCGCCGGCGCCCGCGAGCGCACGCGTCGCGACGTCCTGCAGCGTATCGAGCGAGACGAGAGGCATTGGAGGCAAGCAGCCTATCAGGATTGCCAGGGAAGGCGATCGAGATCCACGTTGCCGCCCGAGAGAATGATCCCGACTCGCGCGCCGGCGACGTCGAGCGAGCGCTCGAGCAGGCATGCGAGCGGAACGGCCGCCGAGGGCTCGATCACGATCTTCATCCGCTCCCAGGTCATCCGCATCGCGCGGACGATCGCCGCTTCGCTCGCGGTGCCGATCGCAACGACGTTCGCGCGAATCGCGCCGAGCGTACGTGCCGAGAGCGTGGTGCGCAGGCCGTCGGCAATCGTCACCGTCGATCCGAGCGCCTCGACGCGCCCCGAGCGGAAGCTTCTCGCCGCGTCGTCGGCGTTGGCGGGCTCGGCGCCATAGACCCGCGACGGTTCCCGAAGCGCGCGTACCACGATGCTCGTCCCCGACAGCAATCCGCCGCCGCCGACCGGAGCGATGACGATGTCGAGATCCGGCGCGGCCTCCAAGAACTCCAGCGCGGCCGTCCCCTGCCCCGCGATCACGTCGACGTTGTCGAACGGATGGACGAGGACCGCGCCCGTATCCCGCCGCACCTCGGCGCAGGCTTCTTCGCGCGCAGCAACGTTCGGCGCGCAGAAGCGAATCGTCGCGCCGAACCTCCGAACGTTCTCCTGCTTCACGCGCGGCGCGTTCTCGGGCATCACGATCCATGCCGGGATGCCGCGCGCTCGGGCCGCGTACGCGAGAGCCGCGCCGTGATTGCCCGACGAATGCGTCACCACGCCCTTCGCCGCAACGGCTCCGTGAAGAGAAAAGATCGCGTTCGTCGCGCCGCGCGCCTTGAACGCACCGATCTTTTGAAAGTTCTCGCACTTGAAGTGGAGCGTCGCGCCTGTTTCCGCGTCGAGCGCGCGACACGAGAGCACCGGCGTCCGATGAACGAACGGCGCGATTCGAGCTGCGGCCGAGCGTATCGCTGCGAGATCGGGAAGCGTCAGCGAATCGTCGTGCGTGGTATCGGGCATGTGAGTAAACCGACGTGGGAATGAGAATGCGCTTGCGAAAGGATTACGCCTCGCTGCTTCGAGCTCGAATCAGAAGTCGAACGACGGCTGCAGCACCGGAGCGAACGTCTTCCGATGCGCGGCGCAAGGCCCGTAGCGGTTCAGCGCCGCGAGATGATCCTGCGTCGCGTAACCCTTGTTGTGAGCGAAGCCGTACACAGGGTGCGCGCTGTCGAGCGCATCGAGGATCGCATCGCGCGCCGTCTTGGCGAGGATCGATGCTGCGGAGATCGCCGCGACGCGCCGGTCGCCATCGACAATCGCGCGCGTCGCGCACGGAAGGTCCGGACAGCGGTTGCCGTCGACCCACGCCTCCAAAGGCGCTGTAGTCAGTGCATCGACGGCGCGGCGCATCGCGAGCAGCGTGGCGCGCAGGATGTTGAGCGAATCGATCTCCGAAACATCCGCCACCGCGACGGCCCAGGCAAGCGCATGCGTCTTGATCTCGGCCGCGAGACGCAAGCGTGCCGCCGCGGTCAGCGCTTTCGAATCGCGCAGGCCGTCGATCCGACGCGCGGGATCGAGGATCACCGCGGCGGCGACGACGGGGCCCGCAAGTGGCCCCCGGCCGGCTTCGTCGATGCCGGCAACGAGCCGCTCCTGCGGCTCGATCAGCACGCGACACCCGCCGCGCGCAGCTCCGCGGCGAGCGCCTTCGCCGCGAGCGCCCCCGTGTCGAGCGCGAGAGAAGCGCCGAACCCGGCGAAGAGCGCTTCCATCCTGCGCCGCGTCACCGTGTCGTCGTAGAGATTGCCGACCGCCTGCGCGAGATTGTCGACGGTCGCGTCCTCCTGCAGCAATTCGGGAACCACGAACCTGCCGGCGAGAATGTTCGGCAGGCCCACGTACGGCATCAGCAGCTTGTGGCGAAGGATGAACGCCGTCACCGGATTCATCCGATAGTAGATCACGTGCGGGCAGCACGCCAGCGCCGCCTCGAGCGTAGCGGTGCCCGACGCGACCAGCGCGACGTCGGCGGCGCGCAGCGCGTCGGTCGCATGCCCGTACAGAGTCGTCAGCGGCAGCTCCTGGAGCCCCAGGCGGTAGATCGCGGCCTCGAACATGTCGCGCGTCGCCCTCGTGGCGAGCGGCGCGAGGAAGCGCACGTCGGGCCGCGCGGCATGCAGCACGGACGCGGTCTTCAGCAGCAGCTCCCCGTGCGACTCGATCTCGCCGATCCGGCTTCCGGGAAGAAGCGCGAAGACGGGCTGTGCGATTCCGATCTTCAACTGCTCGCGCGCCGCGCGGCGCGTTCCTCGCGCCGCCACTTCCCGCGCGAGCGGGTGCCCGACGAATGTCGCCGGCACGTTGGCCTCCTGGTAGAGCGGAAGCTCGAACGGAAAGAGCGTCAGGATCCGATGAACCGCCCGGCGAATCTTGTGGACGCGCTCGCGCCGCCACGCCCAGATCGACGGACTCACGAAATGCATCGTCCGTACGCCGGCGCGCTTCAACTTCGCTTCGACGCCAAGGTTGAAATCCGGCGCATCGACGCCGATGAAGAGGCTCACGCGCGCGGCGAGAAGCTTCTTTATCAGCGCGCGCCGCAGCGCGAGGATTTCCGGAACATGCTTCACGACTTCGACGAGGCCGCGGACCGAAAGCGTTTCGAGCGGGAACCACGGCTCGCAGCCGGCGGCCTGCATCCGCGGTCCCGCGACGCCGACGAAACGCGCCTGCGGGAGCTGCTCGCGTACGGCGGTGATGAGCGTGGCCGCGAGCGCGTCACCCGATGCTTCGCCGGCGACGATGCCGATCGTCAGGGCATCGGAGCGCTGCGGGACTCTAGGGCCTGTTAACACTATAGGCGAAAACGCGAACGGGCTCCGGATCCGCGGCTTCTAGCGGACGATGCCGCGACCCTGCACGCCGAGGAATTCGACGAGCGGGCGAAGCGCCGGCGACCTCTCCGCGACCTGGGCGATCATTGCTCGTGCGTCGTCGAACGAATGCCCCTGCCGATAGAGCGTCTTGTACGCGCGCCGGACCTCGAGGATGTCCTCCGGAGAAAATCCGCGGCGTCGCAGTCCCTCGGCGTTGGTCCCGTGCGGCCGCGCCGGATCTCCCGCTGCGGTGACGAACGGCGGAACGTCCTGATGCACCTTCGCGTTGGCGCCGATCATAGCGTGCGCGCCGATGCGACAAAACTGATGAACACCCGCGTAAGCGCCCATCACGACCCAGTCGTCGACTTTCACATGCCCGGCGATCTGCGCGTTGTTCGAGAAGATCGTCGCGTTGCCGACGACGCAGTCGTGTGCGACGTGCGTGTACGCGAGGAACAGGTTGCCATTTCCGATTGTCGTGTCCCCGCGGTCCTGCGCGGTTCCCGCGTGAATGGTCACGAATTCGCGAAAGACGTTGTCGTCGCCGATCGTGGTGGTCGTCGGCTCGCCGCCATATTTGCGATCCTGCGGAATTTCGCCGATCGACGCGAACTGGAAGACCTGGTTGCGCGCGCCGAAGCGCGTCCGCCCCGTGATCACTACATGAGGTCCGACGCGGCTGCCGGCACCGATCGTCACGTGGGCGCCGATGATCGAATAGGCGCCGACCTCGACGTCTTCGGCGAGCTCTGCTGTGCGTTCGACGATGGCGGTCGGATGGATCCTTGCCATCAGCGGGGCCTGTTAACGCTATGTGCGCAAACGCGAACGGGCGCGCTGAAGCGCCAATCAAGGCGCGCGACGAAGGCAGGACCGGGCGTCTTGGCGAGGAGCGCAACGAAGAGTCGCGCTTCAGCGTGCCCGTTCCCTGCGGGTTGCTGCCGAAAACGCGCATCGCTGCGTTGCAAAGGCTCGTCGGGCAACCGGCCCGTCTTCGCCTTCGCGCCTTGCGCTGCGCGTTTTCGGCCGTGCAACGCGTTTGTGTCCATAGCGTTAACAGGCCCCTTAGTCGCCGTTCGTACCCTTGGCGGGTATCCGCATTGCCGCCATCAGGTGGGCTTCGGCGACGAGCTCGCCGTCGACCTTCGCCCGAACGTCGAACTTGCCGATGCCCCGGACGAGCCGTTGCACGTCGGCTTCGAGCACGAGTTGATCTCCGGGACGGACCTGGCGCCGGAAGCGAGCGTCGTCGATCCCGGCGAAGAAGATGAGCGCGCCGTCGCCGGGGTCGCGGCCCGACATCTTCCACGCGAGGATCGACGCGATCTGCGCGAGGGCTTCGATGACGAGCACCGCCGGCATCACCGGGTAGCCCGGGAAGTGGCCCTGGAAGAAGGGCTCGTTCATCGTGACGTTCTTGATGCCGCGGATCGACTTGTTCGCGACGAGCTCGGTGATCCTGTCGACGAGCAGGAACGGGTACCGATGCGGCAGGTACCGCATGATCTCGAGGATGTCCATCGCATCGCAGCCGTTCGAGCTCACTTCTCCTCCTCGCGGCCGACGGCCGACGGGTCCTGCGCTGCGACGCCTCCCGCGCCCTCGAGGTGATGCACGCGCCTTTCGAGCTCCGGCAGGTTATTGATGATCGCGACGATGCGCCGCCAATACTTGCCCGGCAACGCTATGTCCAGGCCGGCGTATTCGCCAGGCGCTTCGATCGACCGCCGCACCGTCGTTGCGCCGTCGATGATGACGCCGTCGCAGATCTCGATGTGGCCGTTGATCATCGCCGCACCGCCGATCATGCAGTTCCTGCCAATGCGTGTGCTGCCGGCGATCCCTACGCACCCGGCAATGGCCGTGTGCGCGCCGATCCGGCAGTTGTGGCCGATCTGGATCTGGTTGTCGAGCTTCACGTCGCTTTCGATCACCGTGTCGTCGATCGCGCCACGGTCGATCGTCGTATTCGCGCCGATCTCGACATCTGCCCCGATCACGACGCGGCCGATCTGCGGGATCTTGAGCCAGCGCCCGTTCTCCTCGGCCATGCCGAAACCGTCGGCGCCGATCACCGCGCCCGAATGCACGATGGTCCGCGGTCCGATCACCGAGCGATCGTAAATCGTCACGTTCGCGTGAAGGATGACGTCGTCACCGATCGAGACGCCGGCGCCGATGACGGTACCCGCGCCGATCGCCGCGCGCTCGCCGATCACCGCGCCGTGGCCGACGACCGCCCGCGGCCCGATCGATGCGCTCGGCGCCACGCTCGCCCCTGGATCGACAATCGCCGATGGATGGCGCCCCGGCGCCGCAGCCCGCGCCGGGTGAAGGATCGTCGCAACCTTTGCGAACGTCGCGTAGGGATTCGCGCTCACGAGCTTCGGAAGCGGCGTCTCGCCGGCCATCCCCGGCGCCACGATGACGGCTGCAGCGCCCGTCGTCGCAAGCTGCTTGCGGTACTTGGCGCGCGCGAGGAACGCGATCGTCCCGGGTCCTGCCGACTCGAGCGTTGCGACGTGCGAGACGCGCACCGACCCGTCACCGTCGACGACAGCGCCGACCAGCTGCGCAAGTTCGGAAAGAGACGGAGACACGGGCGGCCTGCGGTGGGAGGCGACGGCGGCGGGAGCGCCCGGTCCGGTGGGACGCGTTCGCGCCGCTACTTGTCGGCGAGCGCCTTGATCACCTTTTCGGTGATGTCGATTTTCTGGCTGGCAAAGACGACAGGATCCTGCAGTATCAGGTCGAACTTCTCGGCTTCCGCGATCTGCTGGATGACCTTGTTCGCGCGTTCCTGGACGCTCGCGAGCTCCTCGTTGCGCCGGAGGTTCAGGTCCTCGCGGAACTCGCGTTGCTGGCGCGTCAAGTCGCGCTGCAGGTTCGCGAGGTCGCGCTCCTTGTTGCGGCGGTCGCTCTCCGACATCGTGACGCCGTCCTTCTCGAGCGATGCCTGCAGATCGCGCACCTGCTTGCTGAGCCTCTGGATGTCGGCGTCGCGCGCGGCGAATTCCTTTTCGAGCTTGAGCTGCGCACGCTTCGCCGGCGCCGCTTCGCGGAACAGCCGCTCGGTGTTCACGAAGCCGATCTTGTAATCGGCCGCCTGCGCGTACCCTGTCCCGACGGGGAGAAGCGCGGCCAGGCCGAGCAGCGCACCAGCAATGAAAGCGAAACTGCGGTTCATCCTGCGCATATCAGAATATCGTCCCTATCTGGAACTGGAAGCGCTGTATCTTGTCCAGCGGCTTCTTGTTGAGCGGCAGCCCGTAGCTGAACTTGAGCGGCCCTACCGGCGAGTTCCACGCGAGCCCCAGCCCTGCCGAATAGCGAAAGCCCTGCAGGTCGAATTGCTCGCGCTCGGGGAGCTCCTTGCCGTTGACGTAGATCTGCCCCGCGTCGGCGAAGAAGCTCAAGCGCACCGACTTGTCCCCCTTGATGATCGGATAGAACAGCTCCACGTTGCCGACGATCTTCCTCTTGCCCCCCGTCGCGTTCCCGAAGATGTCCTGCGGACCGAGCGAGCTCTGCTGATAGCCGCGCACCGATCCGACGCCGCCCGCATAAAACGCCTTGAAGAACGGGAGCGGCAGCCCGCCGTAACCGTCGGCATAGCCGAAGTCGCCGCGCAGCATCAGCACGAAGTCTCCGAAGAGGGGCGTGAAGTTCTGCTGCAGATAATTCCACTTGTAGTACTGCAGGTCGCCGAACGAGACCTCCCCCACCAGGCTCTGCAGTCGTCCCCGCGTAGGATAGAGGATGTCATCGCGGGTGTCACGCGACCAGCCGCCGGTCACCGCGTAGCTATTGGTCGCGTTGCCGAACTCCGCGACGTAGAGAATGTAGGCCGGCGGGCTGGCCGCGTCGAGCGTCAGATGCGTGTGCTCGTAGCGGAACCCGATGTTGACGACGTCGGTCTCGGTGATCGGCACGCCGAAGCTGATCGCGCCGCCCGCCGTCGACGACGAGTACTGCGAGACCTGCAGCGACCCCGGATCGGTGTTGCGCTGGTAGACCTCGATCGTCCGCGATATGCCGTCGACGGTGTAATACGGCTCGGAAAACGCGAGCGAGATGATCCGGTTGATCGAGCTCGTGTTGATCGACGCGACGAGCGAGTTGCCGGTACCCAGGATGTTGGCCTGCGATATCGACGCGTTGAACACGAACTTTTCCGCGCTCGAGTAGCCGAGGCCGGCGAGCAGCTGGCCGGTGTTCTTCTCGACGACCGTCACGTCGACGTCGACCTGGTCGGTCGTGCCGGTGACCGGCGGGGTCTCGACGTTGATGTCGGGCTCGAAGTAGCCGAGGCGCTTGATCCGCACCTTCGAGCGCTCGATCCTGGCGCCGTCGTACCACGCGCTTTCAAGCTGGCGCATCTCGCGGCGGATGATTTCGTCGCGGGTGCGCGTGTTGCCCGAAATGTTGATCTTGCGGATGTAGACGCGCCGACCCGGGTCGACGAAGATCGTGAACGCCACCTGCAGCTTCTCGCGATTGACGTCCGGCACCGCGTTGACGTTGGCGAATGCGAATCCTTCGGTGCCCAGTCGGTCGCTGATCGCCTTGGTCGTTCCCTGCAGCTTCTCGCGCGAGAAGACATCGCCCGGCTTGAGCTGGATCAGCCGCTGCAGCTCGAAGCCCGGCACCGGAAGGTCGCCGGCGAGACGAACGTCCGCCACCGTATAGCGCGGCCCCTCGCTGATGTTGATCGTGATGTAGACGTCTTCCTTGTCCGGCGTGATCGACACCTGCGTCGAATCGGCGTTGAACTCGAGATAGCCGCGGTCCTGGTAGAAGCTGCGCAGCGTTTCGAGGTCGGCGGAGAGTTTCTGCTTCGAATACTGGTCGTTCTTCGTGTACCACGTCGTCCAGCCCGGCGTGGTGAGCGTCATTTGCGCGAGGAGCTGCGCTTCCGGAAACGCGCTGTTGCCCACGATGTTGATGCGCGCGATCTTCGATTTGTCGCCTTCCTCGATCGCGATGTTGACCGCCACGCGGTTGCGCTCCTGCGGCGTGACGGTGACGGTGACCTTCGCCGCGTAGTGCCCGCGGGAGACGTACTGCCGCTTGATTTCCTGTTCGGCGCGGTCGAGCGCCGAGCGGTCGAAGATCCGCGCCTCCGTGAGCCCGATCTCCTTCAGCGCCTTTTTCAGCGTGTCGGTGTCGAATTCCTTGTTGCCGGTGATGTCGACCTTGCTGATCGTCGGACGCTCCTGGACGATCACGACGAGGATGTCCTTGTCCTCGACCTCGAGGCGAACGTCACGGAAGAAGCCGGTCGCGAACAGCGCCTTGACCGCCTGCGCGGCTTTCTGATCGTCGAGGCGCTCGCCAACCTTGATCGGCAGGTACGAGAACACAGTCCCTGCCTCGGTGCGCTGGACGCCCTCGACGCGGATGTCCTTGACGATGAACGGCTCGATCGCCGCGGCAAGACTGGGCACGAGTCCGAGCGCGACGGCAATCGCGACCAGGACGATGCGCGCGACTCGCGCAACGGTCGCGGCGGCTCCGAAACGGGGCGCCGCCGAGGACATGCGACGCCGACGGAGACAAGAGCCTGTCAACACTATGGACACGAACGCGCTAACGGGCCCTAGAACAAACGGGAAAGGTCATTGAAGAGCGCCAGCGCCATCAGTACCGCCAGCATTGCCATGCCAATGCGCTGGCCGACCTCGAACGCGCGGTCGGAGACCGGACTACCCTTGATGATTTCGGCGAAATAATACAACAAATGACCCCCATCCAATAGCGGAACGGGCATCAGGTTGAGCACGCCGAGGCTGATGCTGATCAACGCGAGATAGCCGACGAACACCAGCACGCCGGCTTGCGCGGACTGGCCTGCAAACTCGGCCATCGTGATCGGCCCGCTGATGTTCTTGATCGACGCTTCGCCGATCACGATGCGGCCGAGCATTTTGACGGTGAACACGGTGAGCTCGACGGTCTTGCGCACGCCCTGGGCGAGTGCGTCGAAGAAACCGTAGCGCACCGTCACCGTGAGTCGCTCCGCGATTGCGGGATCGACCTTGAGCCTGACCCCGGCGATTCCGACCTTGCGGCCGTTCTGCTCGACGACTTCGGTCTTGAGCGTCGCGTCGCGCTCGACGCCGTCGCGAACGACGCGGAACGTCACTTCGGCGCCGGGCTTTGCGTTCGTCTTCGCCGCGACCTCTGCCGGCGAGCGCACCTGAGCGCCGTCGATCGCGACGATGCGGTCGCCTTTCATCAGGCCCGCGCGCGCGGCAGGCTTGTCGGCGACGACGTCGTCGATCAACGGCGCACCCAGATCCGCGCGGAGCCCGAGGGTCGACATGAAGTTGCCTTCCCAATCGGTGCCGGACACGTCGGCAAGCGGTAGCGAGCGCGAGAGGCGCGCGCCGTCGGGACGTTCGACCTCGATTGCAGCAGCGCTCTCGCCGGAAGCGCGCAGCAGCCGCCAGCGCAGATCCTGCCAGCTCTTCACCAGCGCGCCGTCGACCGCGACGACGAGGTCGCCGTCGCGGATCCCCGCAGC
Source organism: Casimicrobiaceae bacterium (assembly GCA_035857655.1). Taxonomy (GTDB): domain Bacteria; phylum Pseudomonadota; class Gammaproteobacteria; order Burkholderiales; family Casimicrobiaceae; genus CAIWHR01. The sequence goes on from DASSGI010000257.1 coordinate 17,443, forward strand.
GGCTGCCGGCGTGTTCGGCGGCGGGTCGGTCAGCAGCGCGCGCTGTCCGGGAATGCCGAACAGGAACGTTCCCGCGAACAGCAGAACGGCGAGCAGCAGATTCGCGATCGGGCCCGCGGCGACGATCGCGATCCGCTTGTACACGTTCTGCCGATTGAACGCGCGCGGAAGGTCCTCGGCGTCGACCGGCCCCTCGCGCTCGTCGAGCATCTTCACGTAGCCGCCGAGCGGAATCGCGGAGACCGCCCATTCGATCGCATCGGTGCCGAGACGGCGCGACCAGACGACGCGCCCGAAGCCGACCGAGAAGCGCAGCACCTTGACGCCGCACCAGCGCGCGACGACGAAGTGCCCGAGCTCGTGGAACACCACGAGGATGCCGAGCACGACGAGAAACGCGACGATCCGGGTGATGGGATCCATCGGGCGATCAGGCGGCGAGCTTCAGCCAGGTGCGGGTGATCGCGCGCGATTCGGCGTCGGCGGCGAGCGCGTCGTCGAGGCTCGTCGCCGCTCGCGCGGTGACGCGCTCGAGCGTCTCGGCGCAGGCGGGCGCGATGTCGGTGAAGCGGATCTGCCCGGCGAGAAACGCCGCGACGGCGACTTCGTTCGCGGCGTTGAGGATCGCCGGCGCGGTTCCGCCGGC
>DASSGI010000258.1:0-13548 GCA_035857655.1 Casimicrobiaceae bacterium
CGAGTACTTCGCCCGGATGGACGCGATCAACTTCTCGCAATCGCACGACGACGGTGCGGCGACGCAGGACCTCGATCGGGCGCAGGTCATCCTCGTCGGCGTCTCGCGCTGCGGCAAGACGCCCACTTCGCTCTATCTCGCGCTGCAGTTCGGCATCCGCGCGGCGAACTATCCGTTCACGCCCGACGATTTCGCCGAGCGCTCGCTACCCTCGACTGTATTGCCGCACAAGGACCGGCTGTTCGGCCTCACGATCAACGCGGACCGGCTGCACGCGATCCGCGAGGAGCGGCGCCCGCGCAGCAAGTACGCGTCGCTCGAGAACTGCCGCTACGAGGTCCGCGAATGCGAGCACCTGTTCGAGCGCGAAGGCATCCCGATGCTCGACACAACGGCGAAGTCGATCGAGGAAATCGCGACGACGATCACGTACCGCGCGAAGCTGCGGCGGCATATCTACTAGCTTTCGTTTTGAGGCCGACCAGGGCATGAGCGTCCGGGCTTCACGAGACCCGGGCGCCCTCCGGCTTATGCCCTGCTCGGCCCCTCGCCAGCGCGCTGAATGAAAGCCCGGCGCACCCTTCGGCTGGTGCCGAACGCGACCGATATTCAGAGCCCGTAGAAGCGCCGCGCGTTGTCGCCGTAGATCGCGTTGCGATCGGCTTCCGGCAGCCGCGCGAGCAGCTGGTCGCTCGCGCGGGCCCAGCGATGGTAGCCGCCGGCCAGATTGACGACGGGCCAATCGCTGCCCCAGAGCAGCCGTTGCGGACCTAAAGTTTCGAGCAGGTGATCGACGTAGGCGCTGAGCGCGTGCGGCGACCACCCCGATCCCGCTTCGGTCACGAGGCCGGAGAGCTTGCACACGACGGTCGGGTAGTCGGCGAGCCCGGCGATTTCGCTTGCCCACGGCTCCCAATCCCGATCGCCGATCGCGGGCTTGCCGCCGTGGTCGATGACGACGGGCAGGTTCGGATGTCGCTCCACCATCTGCATCAGCGCTGATAGCTGCGGTGGTTTCACGAGCGCGTCGAAGCGCAGGCCGAGCTGCTCGATCACGCCGAGCTGCGCATCGACGTCGCGACGCAGTATCCACTCGGGATCGCCGATGTCCTGGAGCATCGGCCGTATCGACTTGAGAAGCGGATCCCGCGCGAGGCGCTCGAGCGTCGACGCCCCCGCCGGCGCCGCGAGGTCGACCCAGCCGACGACGCCTCGAACGAGCCCGCCGCTCCCGTGCGCAACTTCGAGCAGGAACTCGGTCTCGGCCACCGTGGGCGCCGCCTGCACCAGCACCGTGGTCCCGATCCGGATTCGCTCGAGCAGCGGATGCAGGTCGTCGAGCGAGAAGTCCCGGTAGATCGCCGCGAGCGCCGGCGTGAGCCAGCCGTAGTCGCCGCGGGCGAGCTGCCATACGTGATGGTGTGCGTCGACGCGCGGCAACGACGACCCGGGAGCGCTCATTGCTGCGCGTCGCACGGAAGCGGCGCCGCTTCGGCGACGAGCCGCTGTGCCCGCAGGTCGCGCCAGAACGCATCCGGAATCGGCGCGGACGCGAGCGCGATGTTCTCGTCGAGCTCGGCTTCGGAGCGCGCGCCGGCGAGCACGCAGGCAATCGCCGGATGCGCGCGCGGAAACTGCAGCGCCGCCGCCTTGAGCGAAACACGATGCGCCGCGCATACCGCTTCGATCGATCGCACCCGCCCGAGGATCTCGGCGGTCGCCGGCGCATAGTTGTAATAGACGACGCGCCCATCGGCAGCCTGCGCGCCGGTAGCGAGAATGCCGGAATTGAACGGCCCGCCGAGAACGACTCGCGTTCCGCGCGCGACGCAAAGCGGCAGAAGCTCGGGCAGCGCGCTCTGATCGAGCAGCGTGTATCGCCCCGCGAGCAGCAGCACATCGAGATCGGCGTGCGCGAGCGCGTCGACGCACACCTGCCACTCGTTGACGCCAAGCCCGAAGCCGGCGATCGCGCGCTCGGCCTTCAAGCGGGCGAGCGCGGGCACGGCGCCTTCCATCGCTTCGCGAAATCGTGCGGGCTGTGCTTCGCCGTGTGCGTCTCGCGCGACGTCGTGGATGAAAACGTAGTCGATCCGCGCGAGCCCCAGCCTCTGGAGGCTGTCGTCGATGCTGCGCAGCGTCCCGTCGCGCGAGTAGTCCCACCGCTGGACGAACGGCAGCACGTCGACGTAGCTGTTCTGCTCGCGCGGCGCACCCGCATCGGGCACGAGCAGCCGACCGACCTTCGTCGACAGCACGTACGCGTTGCGGGGCAGCTCACGCAGCGCGGCGCCGATTCGATGCTCGGACAGCCCGTTCCCGTAATGCGGCGCGGTGTCGAAATAGCGGATGCCGCGATCGTACGCGTGGCGGACGAGCTTCAATGCGGCGTCGTCGGCTATCGCCGCGAACAGATTGCCGAGTGGCGCACCGCCGAAGCCCAAGGGCTCATGCATCCGGACATGTTAATGTACCGGCATCGATCCGACAGCCGCGGACTCGGCCGCGGGCACGTCGGTCGAGTCGGCTCACCCTCTCGATCAAGGACTTCCCCGATGGACATCCAGCACCCGGTTCGCGGCCTCTGGTGCGCGATGCTCACGCCGCTCGACCGCAGCGGCGGCGTCGACCATCCGCGCCTCGTCGATCACGCGCGGCGGCTTCTTGCCCGAGGCGTCGACGGCCTCGCGCCGTTCGGTACGACCGGCGAAGGGCAATCCTTTGGCGTCGGCGAACGCGCTGCGGGTTTGTCGGCATTATTCGCTGCAGGGATACCGGGTGCGAAGCTCGTCGCGGCAACCGGATGTGCCGCATTGAGCGAGACGATCACGCTGACTCGCCATGGCGTCCAATCGGGATGCGCAGCATGCCTCGTGCTTCCGCCGTTCTTCTTCGAGAATGTCTCGGACGACGGTCTCTTCGCGTGGTATGCGCGCGTGATCGAGGCAGTCGGCGACAATCGCCTGCGCGTGCTGCTGTACCACATTCCGCAGGTGACACGCGTTCCGCTGTCGGTCGAACTCGTTGCGCGCCTCGCCAAGGCATTTCCCGGCATCATCGCCGGCGTGAAGGACAGCAGCGGCGACCTCGCCAACACGCAGGCGCTGCTCGCGCGCGTACCGCAACTCGCGATCCTCGTCGGCCACGAGCCGCACCTGCCGCAGGCGATTCGCGCCGGCGGCGCAGGAACGATCTGCGGCGTCGCGAACACCTATCCCGCGCTGGTGCGCGCGCTTCTTTCGCCGAACGTCACGAAGGCCGACGGAGAGCGCATCGCGACGTTCATCGACATTTCGTTCCGGCAGCCGTTGCTTCCTGCGTTCAAGACGATCGTCGCGGCGCAGACCGGCGATGCCAGTTGGTACGCGATGTGCCCGCCGCACGTGCCCCTCGACGAGAGCCAGCGGCGCACGCTGCTTGCGGCGCTCGCCGCCGCCGGGCTGCCCGCCGCACCCGGCGCGCAGGATCAATGAACGAAAGATCCGCAACGGGCAGCTCGACGCGATTCATTGACGCTCCGGGCCCCGCCACCGATGCCGCGTCCGGTGCGGTATGATGGCGCGCCCGGCGCCGACCGGTATCGGCGTCGGAGAGCGGACCGCGACGTGAATGAGGCTGCGGCGCGCGATCGCGGAGCTTGCAATCACAACGGAGGAAATCATGGCTGATCAGGATCGAAACGGCGGTCCGGACAATCAACGCCGTCGCCTGTTGCAGGCGGGCCTCGGTGCAGCAGCGCTGGGCACGATCCCGGGGGCGGGGCAGCTCGCGGCGAACGCGCAAGGCGCGTTCGACTGGAAGAAGTTCAAGGGCGAGAAGATCGAAGTTTTCCTGGTGAAGAGCCCGCGCGGCGATCTGCTCACCAAGTACCACAAGGAGTTCGAGGACCTCACCGGCATCACCGTCGGCTCCGAGATGATCCCCGAGCAGCAGCAGCGCCAGAAGGCGGTGATCGAGTTCAACTCCGGCAATACGAGCTTCGACGTGATCGCGCTCTCGTATCACGTGCAGAAGCGGATGTTCGGAAAGAACAAGTGGATGGTGGACGTGCGGCCGCTCCTTGCCGACAAGTCGATGACCGATCCGAGCCTCGATTTCGCGGACTTCTCCAAGGGCGGGATGGCCTGGGCGACGCAGGCCGACGGCCGCGTCGACAGCCTGCCGTTTAACATCGACCCGTGGGTGATTTACTACAACAAGGAGCTCTTCGACGCGAAGAAGGTTGCTTACCCGAAGAGCTTTCCGGAGATCGTCGATGCGGCGGCAAAGCTCAACGATCCGGCCAAAGGCGTGTGCGGGTTCGTCGGCCGCGGGCTCAAGAATGCGAACGTGCCCGTGTGGACGAGCTTCCTTCTCGGATACGGCGGCACGTTCGTCGACGCGAACGGCAAGCTCGCGACCGAAAGCCAGGCGGCGATCGACGCGGCGAAGATGTACCAGGTGCTGATGGCGAAGTACGGGCCGCAGGGCGTGGCCGGGTTCAACTGGAACGAGGCGCAAAGCTTGTTCCTCCAGGGCAAGGCCGCGATGTGGCTCGACGGCATCGGCTTCGCGCAGCCGCTCGAGGATCCGAGCAAGTCGCGCGTCGTCGGCAAGGTCGGCTACGGCGTGATGCCGGCCGGTCCGAAGGCCCAGGTCTCGGCGATGTTCGGCGACGGCGAAGGGGTCTCGTCGTTCTCGAAGAAGCAGGGTCCGTCGTGGTACTACCTGCAATGGGCGTCGAACAAGCAGAACCAGTTCCGGATGCTGCAGACGGCCTCGGGCGCACCGGTGCGCAATTCTGCATATCAGGCCGCGAAGACATCGTCCGACATCAAGGCGCCGAAGGAATGGATCGAATGCATGCTCACTTCGGCGAGCATCGCGCAGCCCGGTCTGCCGATCATCGTTCCCGTCACCGAGTTCCGCGACATCTTCGGCATCGCGCTCACCAACATGATCAACGGCGCGGATCCCGCCGCCGAGCTCAAGAAGGCGACGGCCGAATTCCAGCCGGTGCTCGACAAGAGCGAAAAGGGCTGATCACCCACCGCCGGCAACGGGGGTTCGCCCGCCGACATCGCGCGCGGACCTTCCAGCCGGCATCGCCGGCACGATGCCAGCGCTCGCCTCCGCTCCGCGACGTACGCAGTTTCTCGCGCGCCGGCGCCGCAACTACTACCTGTTCATCGCGCCCGCGCTGATCGTCGTCGGCGCGGTGATCATCTTTCCATGGCTGTTCACGCTCTGGATGAGCGCGTTCGACTGGAAGATCGGATCGAGCGCGCACTTCGTCGGCTCCGAAAATTATCAAGCGCTCGTCAAGAACCAGCGCTTCGCCGAGGCGATCCTCCACACGTTCTATTTCACGGCGCTCGCCGTGATACTGCCGCTCGTTCTGGGAACTGCCGCCGCGATGATCTTTCACCGTCAGTTCCCGCTGCGCGGTGTGCTGCGCGGCGTCTTCATCATGCCGATGATGGCGACGCCCGTCGCCGTCGCGCTCGTATGGGCAATGATGTTCCATCCGCAGCTGGGTGTCCTCAACTACCTGCTGTCGCTCGTCGGTCTGCCGCCCTCGCTTTGGGTGTTTTCGCCGACGCTCGTGATTCCGAGCCTCGTCCTGGTCGAGATCTGGCATTGGACGCCGCTCGTCATGCTGATCGTGCTGGGCGGACTCGCCGCACTGCCGACCGAGCCGTACGAATCGGCCCGCCTCGACGGCGCCACCGAGTGGCAGCTCTTCCGTCACATCACTCTCCCGCTGGTCGCCCCGTTCATCGTTGTCGCCGCGGTGATCCGCACGATCGATGCGCTGAAGACGTTCGACACGATCTACGTGATCACCGGAGGCGGGCCCGGCACCGCATCGGAGACGATCAACCTCTATCTGTACCTGCAGGCGTTCGCGTTCTACAACATCGGCGCCGCCTCCGCAGTGGTCGTCGTGTTCTTCGTGATCGTGCTGGCGCTCGCCGTGCTGCTCCTGTACGTGAGGGAAAGGACGAAATGGACGTGATGGCGGCGCAATGGCAACGATAACCGTCGACACACGCCAGAAGGGGCGCGCTCACCGGAAGCGGTGGCTGCGCAAGATCGGTTTCTGGCTGTCGGTCTTCGTGATCGTGTCACCGGCGATTCTCGTCTTCCTGTGGATGCTTTCGCTCTCGCTCAAGACCGAGATCGACAACATCACTTATCCACCCGTCTTCATTCCGAGCCCGCCGACGCTCGCCAACTTCCTGCAGGTCTTCCAGGAAAACTCGATCGGCCGCTATTTCTGGAACAGTATCGTCGTATCGGGTGGGGCGACGCTGATCGCGCTCGCGATCGGCATTCCGGCAGGATTCGGGATCGCCCGCATCGGCGCAAGAAGGCTCACAGTGCTGATCCTGCTCGCCCGGATGACGCCGGCGCTCTCGTACCTCATTCCCCTCTTCACCGTCTTCCAGTTCCTCGGCCTCAACAACACACTGACGGCGCTCGTGATCACGCACCTCGTCATCACCGTGCCGATCGTCGTCTACATCATGGCCGGCTACTTCGAGACGCTCCCCAAGGAGCTCGAGGAGGCCGTGCTCATCGACGGCGGCAGCGTGTGGTCGACGTTCCGCTACGTCGCGCTGCCGCTCGCGCGTCCGGGTGTCATCGTCGGAACCATCCTGTCGTTCATCTTCTCCTGGAACAACTTCGTCTTCGGCTTCGTATTGGCGAGCCGCGGCACCCGCACGCTGCCGGCCGCCGTATTCAACATGCTCACTTTCGAGCAGGTTTCGTTCGGACCGCTCGCCGCTGCGGCGATTGTGGTCACGCTCCCCGTGCTGCTCTTCACGATATTCATCCAGAAGGAAATCGTCGCCGGTCTGACGCACGGCGGCGTGAAAGGCAGCTGAGGGCAGATCCTCCGAAGGTCGACATCGTGCTCAAAGGCATCCATCCGCTACTTACACCCGAGCTGCTGTATGCGATCGCCGCGATGGGCCACGGCGACGGGATCGCGATCGTCGACGCCAATTTTCCCGCGGCGAGCCTCGGCCCGCGCCTGATCGAGATTCGGGGTGCGTCGTCGCCCGGCCTGCTGGACGCGCTGCTTACCCGCTTCCCGATCGATACGACGGTGATTCCGGCCGTCTTCACGATGGAGGTCGTGGGCGACCCGAGCGCCGTTCCCGACCCGGTGATGGATTTCGCCGAGGTCTTCACCCGTCATCACCTCGACGACTGCGAGATCGCAGCGCTCGAGCGGCATGCGTTCTACGAGCGCGCGAAGCGTGCGTTCGCGCTGGTGCGAACCGGCGAGATGCGACCCTATGGCAACATCGTTCTCGTCAAAGGCGTCGTCAATCGCTACGAGGCGGACGGTTCCACAGCCGACAAGCCCGCGTCCGAATGATCGTCGTCTTCGGGTCGATCAACGTCGACCTCACCGCTCGCGTCGAGCAATTTCCGCAGCCCGGCGAGACGATCGCAGGACTCTCGTTCGCTATCGCGCCTGGCGGCAAAGGCGCGAATCAGGCACTCGCCGCGCGTCGCGCAGGAAGCGAGGTCGCGATGACAGGTGCCGTCGGGACCGACGCGTTCGTCGCGACCGCGCTATCCGCGCTGCGTGCGGCGGGCATCGATATCGACGGCGTGCGGCACGTCGATGGATCGACGGGAATCGCAATGATCGTCGTCGACGCGCGAGGGGAGAACTCGATCGTCGTCGTGCCGGGAGCGAACGGCAACGCCGCCGCGGCGGATCTGAGCGATGCCGCTTTGCATCCGGGTGCGACGCTCGTTCTGCAACTCGAAGTGCCCCTCGCAGAAGTCGCGACCGCCGCGCACCGCGCGCGCGCCCGCGGAGCGCGTGTCGTGCTGAACGCCGCGCCGGCGATGGCGTTGCCTGCGACGCTGCTCTCCGCGATCGACGTGCTGATCGTCAACGAGCACGAAGGCGCCGCGCTCGCGACCGAGCACGCGTTGCTGTCGGCGCCGGAGTCCTTCGCCGTTGCGATGCGGCAGCGTTTCGGGTGTGCTGTGGTCGTCACGCTCGGTGCGGGCGGCGCGTTGGCGGCCGTCCACGACGGGCACGTACTGGTTGCAGCGGCGCCTGCCGTCGATGTCGTCGACACGACCGGCGCCGGCGACGCTTTGGTTGGCGCGCTTACCGCGGCGCTCGATAGAAACGCCTCCTGGCCGCGCGCGCTCGCCGAAGGCGTGGCCGCCGGATCGCTCGCGTGCGGAGCGGCAGGGGCGCAGGCTGCGCTGCCGGCGGCGGAGTCGATCGCACGACTCGCCGGCAGCGTCGAAGCGACGATCGTCGAGCATTTTCGGTAGCGGAGCGTCACGGCCGGAGGCAACCCCTGCCGGAGTTCACGCGCCGGAGCGCGCCATGCCCCGTTGTCGCACGCACTCGAACAGTACGACCGCGGCTGCCGCCGCCGCGTTCAGCGATTCGACGCCGCGGTCCATCGGAATCGTCACGCGCCGCGTTGCGGTCGCGAGCAGAGACGCGGACAACCCCGAGCCTTCGTTGCCGATCGCGACGGCGAGGCGTCCGCGCAGCGTCGTGTCGAAGACGCTTTCGCCGCGCCCGGCCACCGTCGCGATCACCTCCCCTCCCGCCCCGCGATGCGCGCTCGCCCACGCGGTAAGGTCGACGTCTTCGTGAATGGCGACGCAGAAGTGCGCGCCCTGGCCGGCACGGAGCACCTTCGGCGACCACGCGAACGCGCTGTGCTTCGACATCAGCACGTGCGCGGCACCGGCGGCCGCTGCGGTGCGCAGCATCGACCCGACGTTCCCTGGATCCTGGACGTCTTCGACCAGCAGGCAGAACTCCGCCTGCGCGGGCGGGCGAGTCGCCGGGGTTTCAATGACGGCCAGAACGCCGACGTCCGGCGGGAGCGTCGCGATCGCGTCGAACAAGGACTCCGTAACGACGAGCGCCAAATCCGAAAACCGCTCGGTGAGCGCACGAACCGCCGGACGCGCCAACGCTTCGTCGGTGACGATCAGCGATCGCGGAGCACCGACGCGCTCGGCGTAGACGGCGACGACGTGCTCACCTTCGAGAACGCACAGGCCGCTCTTCCGCCGATCGCGTGCTGACGCGGCGAGGCGCGCCGCTTCGCGCAGCCGCGGATTTGCCCGCGACGTGACTCGCTGCACGGCTCTGGGATAGCGCGCTACCGCCGTGCCGAGCTTCCGTGCAAGCGCGCCGCCGCGTGGATTGCGATCAAGGCGACGGCGGCGGCTCGTCCGCCGGCCGAATGGGCAGGCTTGCGGGCGGACCCGAAGCGACCCGCGATACCGAAGTATCGGGCTGGCGTGTCGGCTGCTGCAGCTGGAAGAATACTTCGTCCTGCTTCACCATCCCGAGCTCGGCGCGCGCGCGCTCCTCGACGGCCTCGAAGCCGTTCTTCAGGTCGCGGACCTCGGCATCGAGAGCGTCGTTGCGAATCTTGAGGCGGCCATTGCTCTCGCGCTGCGCCGCGAGCTGGCGATCGAGGTCGCGGACCTGCAGCCAGCCGCCCTTGCCGAGCCACATCGGATACTGCAGCGCGGCGATCAGGGCGACGAATGCGAGAGCGAGCCAGCGCAAAGTGCAATCACCTCAATTGAAAGAACGCCTCACGTCCAGGATAGCTCGCCGCTTCACCGAGATCCTCTTCGATGCGCAGGAGCTGGTTGTATTTCGCGATACGGTCCGAGCGCGACAGCGAGCCGGTCTTGATCTGTCCTGCGTTCGCGCCGACGGCGATGTCCGCGATCAGGCTGTCTTCGGTCTCGCCGGAACGATGCGAGACCACTGCAGTGTACGCAGCGCGCTGCGCCATCGTGATCGCGGCGAACGTCTCGGACAGCGTGCCGATCTGGTTGATCTTGATGAGGATCGAGTTCGCCACGCCCTTGGCGATTCCCTGCTTCAGGATCTTCGTGTTGGTGACGAAGAGATCGTCGCCGACCAATTGCAGCTTCTGGCCCAGTCGGTCGGTGAGAAGCTTCCAGCCCTCCCAGTCGTGCTCCGACATCCCGTCTTCGATGCTGATGATCGGGTACTTGTCGCACCACGACGCCAAGGTGTCGACCATCTGCGACCGCGTGAGCTTCACGCCTTCCGACGCGAGGTTGTAGACGCCGTCCTCGTAGTATTCGCTTGCCGCGCAGTCGAGCGCCAGTGCGACGTCGGTGCCCGGCGTATACCCCGCCTTGTCGATCGCTTCCATAAGCAGCTCGAGCGCGGACTCGTTGCTCGGCAGATTCGGCGCGAATCCGCCTTCGTCTCCGACCGTCGTCGGCATTCCGCGCGAATCGATGATCTTCTTGAGCGTGTGAAACACCTCGACGCCGTAGCGCAGTGCCTCGCGGAACGACGGCGCGCCCACGGGCACGAGCATGAACTCCTGCAGGTCGACCTTGTTGTTCGCGTGCGCGCCGCCGTTGATGACGTTCATCAACGGAACGGGGAGCTGCATCTGCCCCGCGCCGCCGAGGTAGCGGTAGAGCGGCAGCGACGATTCGTCCGCCGCAGCCTTAGCGACTGCGCACGACACCGCGAGCATCGCGTTGGCGCCGAGGCGCGACTTGTTCTCGGTTCCGTCGAGCTCGATCATCGTCTTGTCGATGAACGCCTGCTCGCTCGCGTCGAGCCCGAGGATCGCCTCGCAGATCTCGGTGTTGACGTTCTCGACCGCGCGCAGCACGCCCTTGCCGAAATAGCGCGCCTCGTCGCCGTCGCGGAGCTCGATCGCCTCCTTCGATCCCGTCGAAGCGCCCGAGGGCACGGCGGCACGGCCCGAGACACCCGACTCGAGGACGGCGTCCGCCTCGATCGTGGGATTGCCGCGCGAGTCGAGGATCTCGCGGGCAATGATGTCGACGATGGCGCTCATCTGGTCGTCCTTCTGGTTCTTGTGGTTTGTGGCTGTGTCGGGGGGCGGTTGGCCGAATGGGAGATTATTGACGGAGCGATCAGCGCCCCGCAATCATTTCATCCTCGGGGAAGCCGGCACGCTTCACCGTCCGATCGAGATCGATCAACGTTTCGAGCAGCGCGCGCATTCGCGCGAGCGGCCACGCATTGGGCCCGTCGGAAAGCGCCTTGCCCGGGTCCGGGTGCGTCTCCATGAACACGCCCGCCACGCCGGCAGCAACCGCAGCGCGCGCGAGCACGGGAACGAACTCCCGCTGCCCGCCGCTCGAGGTCCCCGCCCCCCCCGGGAGCTGGACCGAGTGCGTCGCGTCGAACACGACCGGACACCCGGTTTCGCGGAGTATCGCGACGCTGCGCATGTCGGAGACGAGGTTGTGATAGCCGAACGACGCGCCACGCTCGCAGACCATGATGTTGTCGGTGCCGCTCGCCGCGCGGGCTTTGGCAACGACGTTCTTCATGTCTCCCGGCGCGAGAAACTGCCCCTTCTTGATGTTTACCGGCTTTCCCGCGCTGGCGACTGCATGGATGAAATCGGTCTGTCGACAGAGGAACGCCGGCGTCTGCAATACATCGACGACAGCGGCAACGTCGGCAACATCGCTTTCCGTATGCACGTCGGTGAGCACCGGGACGCCGAGCTGGCGCTTGACCTCCGCGAGAATCCGCAGGCCTTCGTCCCTGCCCAGGCCGCGAAACGAAGCGCCCGAGCTGCGATTCGCCTTGTCGTACGACGACTTGAAGATGAACGGTACTTCGAGGGCGGCGCAGGTTTCCTTCAGCTCACCCGCGACGTCAATCTGCAGTTGCTCCGATTCGACGACGCACGGCCCGGCGATCAGGAAAAGCGGCCGCTTGAGGCCGACCTCGAACCCGCATAGTTTCATCGCCGCGCTCCGTCAGACCGACGCCACGAGCTCGGCTTCGGCAGCGCTCGGGGCGGCAGGCACGCGTCGTTGCCGTGCGAGCGCTGCGCGTATGAACCCGATGAACAGCGGGTGGCCGCGACGCGGATTGGACGTGAACTCGGGGTGGAACTGGCAGCCGAAGAACCAGGCGTGGTCCGGGAGCTCGATCATCTCGCAGAGGTCTCCCGCGATCGGGCTTCGCGTACGCGCGCCCACGGCGAGCCCCGCGGCCTCGAGTCGCGGAAGGTAATGGTTGTTCACCTCGTAGCGATGGCGGTGACGCTCCGACACCGTCGTCGCGCCGTAGATCCGGTGCGCGAGCGAGCCCGGGACGACGTCGCAGGGTTGCGCGCCGAGGCGCATCGTGCCGCCCATGTCCGAGTTCGCGCCGCGCCGCTCGACCGAGCCGTCGCGGTTCTGCCACTCGGTGATGAGCGCGACGACAGGATGCGGCGTGTCGGGGTCGAACTCGGTGCTGTTTGCCCCGTCGAGACCCGTCACGTGCCGGGCGAACTCGATGACGGCGAGCTGCATTCCGAGGCAGATGCCGAGGTAGGGAACGTTGTTCTCGCGCGCGTAACGGATCGCGCGGATCTTGCCTTCGACGCCGCGCTTGCCGAACCCTCCCGGCACGAGGATCGCGTCCATCGCCGCGAGGCCGTCGGTACCGTCGCGCTCGACGGCTTCCGAGTCGACGTAGTGGATGTTCACGCGGCTCCGCGTGTGAATCCCGGCATGCGTGAGCGCTTCCGACAGCGACTTGTACGACTCCGTGAGATCGACGTACTTGCCGACCATCGCGATGTTCACTTCGTGCTCCGGATGGAGCAGCGCGTCGACGAGCCGGTTCCAGACGCCGAGGTCGGCAGGCGCCGGATCCATGTGCAGCTTCTTGCACACGATCGCGTCGAGCCCTTCGGCATGGAGCGCGCCCGGGATCTTGTAGATCGAATCGGTGTCGAGCGCCGGGATCACGGCATCCGGCGTGAGATTCGTGAACAGCGCGATCTTGCGCCGATCGCCGTCGGAAAGCGCGCGGTCGGCGCGGCAGAGCACGACGTCGGGCTGGATACCGATCTCGCGCAACTCCTTCACCGAGTGCTGCGTGGGCTTGGTCTTCATCTCGCCCGCCGCCGCGATGAACGGCACGAGCGTGAGATGGATATAGCAGACGTTGTCGCGTCCGAGCGTGATGCCCATCTGCCGGATCGCCTCCAGGAACGGCAGCGACTCGATGTCGCCGACGGTGCCGCCGACTTCGACGACCGCGACCTCGGCATCATCCGCGCCTGCGTTGATCCAGCCCTTGATCTCGTCGGTGATGTGCGGAATCACCTGCACAGTCCCGCCGAGGTAGTCGCCGCGACGCTCCTTGCGGATGACGCTCTCGTAGATCTGGCCGGTCGTGAAGTTGTTGCGCCGGCTCATCTTCACGTCGGTGAAACGCTCGTAGTGACCGAGATCGAGGTCGGTCTCGGCGCCGTCCTCGGTGACGAAGACCTCGCCGTGCTGGAACGGACTCATCGTTCCAGGATCGACGTTGATGTACGGGTCGAGCTTGAGGTGGGTGACGCGGACGCCGCGGGAAGCGAGAATCGCGGCCAGTGAGGCGGCGGCGATGCCCTTTCCCAATGAGGAAACGACGCCGCCGGTCACGAAGACAAACTTGGTCATCGAGGGGTCCCGGAAATTCCGTATTTTACCGGAAGGTCCGCGACCGGCCAACATGACGCCCGGCAGAAC
>DASSGI010000259.1:0-14210 GCA_035857655.1 Casimicrobiaceae bacterium
CGAGGAGCTCAACCGCGCAGAGGACGTGGAACCGGCCACGCCGACGATCTCGATCTGGTCATGGCACGACTCGATGGTCGCGCCGCAGACGAGCGGCCGCCTGCGCGGGGCCAGGAATATCGAATTGATCGGCGTCGGCCACAACGCGCTTCTCAACGACGAGCGCGTTCGTACGCTCGTCGTCGATGAGCTCGAGCGAATCGCCCGGGACGCGTCCCGAGAGCAGGCCCGCGTTACCAGTGGATCCCTTGCGTGATCTGCGCGAACGCCATCTGCTCGGCGGTGAGCGGCTGCGGCTCGCCCTTCTTGCCCATCGCCGCGCTCGAGTCGGGGAACATGTTGAACGCGGTGTTGAGCAGCACCTGCGTCAATTTCGGCGCAGCGGCGTGGCAGATCGCGCCGAAGATCCCGAGGCGTGACGCGATGCGCACCGGGCGATGGACGATCGCGTCGACGACGAGATCGGCGGCTTCCTCGGGCGAGAGCGTCGGCACGCTCTCGTAGATCTTCGTCGGCGCGATCATCGGCGTGCGCACGAGCGGCATGTTGATCGTCGTGAACTGGATTCCCTTGTCGAGAAACTCCGAAGCCGCGCACGCCGAGAACGAATCGAGCGCCGACTTCGACGCGACGTACGCCGAGAATCGCGGCGCGTTGGTGAGCACGCCGATCGACGAGATGTTGATGATGTGCCCGCGCTTCCTGTCGATCATTCGCGGGAGGAAGCCCATGATGAGTCGCAGCGCGCCGAAGTAGTTGAGCTGCATCGTCCGCTCGAAATCGTGGAAGCGCTCGAATGAATTGATGACGCCTCGGCGAATCGAGCGCCCCGCGTTGTTGACGAGGTAGTCGCAGCCGCCGTGCTCTTTCAGGACGCGCGCGACGAGCGCGTCGCAGGACGCGAGATCGGCGATATCGGCGGTGTAGATCCACGCCTTGCCGCCGGTGCGATCGATTTCGGTCTTCGTCTCGAGCAGCTTTTCCTCGCCGCGAGCGACCAGGATCACTTTCGCGCCGGCTTCGGCGAGCTTGAGCGCAGTCGCCTTGCCGATTCCCGACGAGGCGCCGGTGACGACGACGACCTTGTCCTTCACGCGGCCCGCGAGCGAGCGGTCGATGAAGAGGTCCGGGTCCAGGTTGCGTTCCCAGTAATCCCAGAGCTTTGCCGCATAGGTCTCGAGCCGCGGCACTTCGATGCCCGAGCCCTTGAGCGCCTTCGCTGCCTCGCGATTGTCGTAGCGCGTCGGCCAGTTGACGAACCGGAACACGTCGCGCGGGATACCGAGATCGGTCAGCACGACGCGGATCGCGCGTTTCACCGGCGCGAGCGATCCGAGGCCGTAGAGAATCGGCGCCGGAATGAACCCGAACATCTTCGCGTTGACGCGCATCGTCATCTGCGGCGCGTGACCGGCCTCGGCGAAGATGTTGAGCACCTCGCCGATCCGGTGCGGCTCCGGGTCGGTCAGATGAAAACACTTCCCGTCGAGCCCGTTCTTGTGGGCGAGGAAGTCGAGCGCATCGGCGACGAAGTCGACCGGAACGATGTTGATGCGTCCGCCCTCGATGCCGACCATCGGCATCCATTTCGGGACGAGGTCACGCGCCTTCTGCAGCGTCTTGAAGAAGTAGTAGGGCCCGTCGATCTTGTCGATCTCCCCCGTCTTCGAGTGACCGACGACGAATCCCGGCCGATAGATCCGGAAGGGTCGCTTGCACTCGTCGCGCACGACGCCTTCGGCTTCGTGCTTCGTCTTGAAGTAGGGGTGATCGAGCTCCTCGGCCTCGTCGAACATGTCCTCGCGAAACGTTCCTTCGTAGAGGCCGGCTGCCGCGATCGAGCTCACGTGATGGAAGCAACCGGCCGTCACCGACTCGGCGAAGCGCACGGCGTGGCGCGTTCCCTCGACGTTCGCGGCCTCCTGCGATTCGGCGGTCGCCGCGATGTCGTAGATCGCGGCAAGATGGAAGAAATGGTCGATCTTCCCCTTGAGCTTCTTCACGTCCGCCGCGGCAACACCGAGACCCGGCTTCTCGAGGTCGCCATGGACGGCGATCACCTGCTTGTCGTCGGCGCCCCAGCGAGCGCGCGCGAGCGCGAGCTTCTTTTCCGAGCTCTTGCGAACGAGCACGTAGATCGGTTTGCCACGCTTCAAGAGGTTTTCGACGAGGTAGCGGCCGATGAACCCGGTCGCGCCGGTGACGAAGTAAGCCATCTGGATCCTCCTTCCGGTGGGAAACGCCGGGCCCGCCTTCTTCTCCGGAGCTCCGTATCGACGGAACCGGCGCGGCCCTGGGATGCGATTGGGGGCCCGATTGTAACTCGCAGCCCGCGCAGCGGACGGCGATGCACGCATTCGCCGCTCGGCCGTTCATGACACGCCGCGATTAGTTTGTTTCCTCTAGTCCGCTGGACCTAGAATTGCGGCCTGCGCACCTCGCTGCGAGCGAGTGACGCGCCCTCGAAGGAGATCGCAGCATGCTGAAAAAGGCGAAAGCGGCAATGGAATCCGGCGATAGCGGCGCGACCCAGGATATGTCGCAGGGCGTGCTCGACTCCTCGCACACGATCTGGCTTGCCGGACTGGGAGCGTTCTCGCGCGCGCAGCGCGAGGGCGCAAAGGTATTCGAGGCGCTGGTCAAGCAGGGCGAGGAGCTGCAGAGTCGAACCCGGCAGGCGGCGACCGAGACGGCTGCAGTTGCGCGCGGCGCTGCGGCAGCGAAAGCGAAGGAGATGCAGGAGATGGCTGGCGGAACGTGGGACAAGCTGGAGCAGGTGTTCGAGGATCGCGTCGCCAAGGCGCTCTCGAAACTCGGCGTCTATACGCAGAACGACGTCCAGCGTCTCGCGGCGCGCGTCGACGATCTCGCCGCCGCGGTCAACAAGCTGCTCGAGGCGTCGGGCGGCAAGGTCGCGGCTGCAGCGAAATCCGCGAAAGCAGCGAAGGGTGCGAAGCCGGCCAAGCGTGCGCCGCGCAAGCGCGCAGCGAAGTCCGCCACCGGCGCGCGACCGGGCAAAGCTCCCGCAAAGTAGAACGAGGGCTTCCGCGGCGCGGAACCCGCGCTATTCGCGGTTCAGCCGCTCGACCTGCTTGATGTAGTTCTGCATCGCCTCGTCGGCGCTCATTCCCTTGAGCTTCGACCAGGCATCGTGCTTCGCGCCGCCGACGAAATCGAATCCGCCGGGGCGCGCACCCTTTACGTCGCCCTCGGTCGCCTGCTTGTAGTACGAGTAGAGCTTCAGCAGCGTCGCGTTGTCCGGCTTCCTCTTCGTCTGCTTCGCCGCCGTAGCGGCTGCTTCGAACTTCGCCTTGAGATCGTCCTTTTTTGGGGCAGCTTTCGGGGTAGCCATCGTCGATTCTCCTCGGGCCGTTTTTTTCTCTGCGCGGGGGGTTTGTGCTACTTTAGCGCGAAGCAGAAAGCACAGGCAATTTCCGCACGCGCGGCGCTCGATCGAACGCTTCGACCCGCGCGTTCCCCGCCCGACTCCTACAGGTCCCCGGATGAGCGTCCCGAGGCGCGAAAAGATCTCGGCGGTCGACACCGCGTGGCTGCGGATGGATCGGCCGAGCAACCTGATGATGATCTGCGGCGTGCTGATCTTCTCCGAGCGCATTCGCTACCCGCGGCTCGTCGAGGTCATCGAGAAGCGCTTCCTCAACTTCCGGCGCTTCCGGCAGCGGCCCGTCGACCTCCCGGGCTTTGCCGTGTGGGAGACCGATACTCGTTTCTCGATTGACCATCACGTCGAGCGCATCAACTTGCCAGGGCGAGCGGGTACCGAGGAACTCGAGGCGCTGGTGAGCGGGCTCGCGAGCACGCCGCTCGATCCATCGCGGCCGCTCTGGCAGTACCACCTCGTCGAAAACTTCGCAGGCGGCAGCGCGCTGATCGCGCGGATCCACCATTGCTACGCAGATGGCATCGCGCTCGTTCGCGTCGTGCTGTCGATGACCGATTCCGGGCCGAAAGGACCGGCGGCGATGCCGTTCGAGCCTCACAAGCGCCGCGCGAACGACGATGATCCGCTTGCCCAGTTGCTCGCGCCGGTGTCCGGCGTGATGAAGGTCGCGAAGAAGGCCGGATTGACGCTCATTGAGAAGGGTGCGGCGATCTGGCAAGACCCTGCGCAAGCCGTTGCGCTCGCGGAACAGGGCGGCGCGCTCACCGCCGAGATCGCAAAGCTCGCGCTGATGCCGCAGGATTCGCCGACGCGCTTCAAGGGAATGCCGAATGTGGCGAAGCGCGTCGCGTGGGCCGAGCCGATTCCGCTCGACGAAGTGAAGGCCGTCGGCAAAGCGCTGCGCGCGTCGGTCAACGATGTGCTGCTCGCGACGGTGGCCGGCGCGCTGCGCAGCTACCTCGTGAGCAAAGGCGATGTCGCCGACGGCGTGATGATCCGTGCATTGGTGCCCGTCAATCTGCGGCCGCTCGAAAAGGCGTATCGGCTCGGCAACCAGTTCGGCCTCGTCTTTCTCGACCTGCCGCTCGGCATCGAGAATCCGGTCGAGCGCCTGTACGCGGTGCGCGCCAACATGAACGCGCTCAAGGACAGCTTTCAACCGGTGCTTGCACTCGGACTGCTCGCAGCGATGGGCGCGGGCCCGAAGTTGCTTCAGGACCAATTGCTGCAGGCGCTCGCGCGCAACGGTACCGCTGTGATGACGAACGTCCCGGGTCCGCAGCAGCCGCTCTATTTCGCTGGCGCGAAGATCGATCGCTTCCTGTTCTGGGTTCCTCAGTCCGGCGACATCGGGATGGGCGTGTCGATCCTCTCGTATGCGGGAAACGTCCAGTTCGGCGTGATCACCGATCGCGGACTCGTTCCCGATCCCGAGCAGGTCGTCGAGCGTTTCGGCAGCGAGTTCGAGAAGCTGTTGCTGACGGCGTTGCTCTCGCCGTGGCCGGCGGACGGCGATCTCGACCCCTGGGTCGCAGCGCGAGCGGTAGAAAAGTAGAGTCAGAGACGACTTTTTGGTCCGACCTCAGCCCCCGAGCGCGGGCTCGCGCGAAAAGTCGTCTCTGACCCTACTTTTCTTAGTCGAGCTCCGACTTCGCGAGCTCGACGTCGAGCCTTTCCATCGCGTCGGCCGGCTTGTGCGCGGCGGCTTCCTTGTAGAGCTTCTCGGCGTCGGCGATCCGGCCCTTCCCGAACATCATGATCAGGCCGTTCGCGTATTCGATCCGTGCGATCGCCGAATCCGGATTGAGCCTCAGCGCCTTCTGATAGAGCTCGAGCGCGGATTCCTTTTTCGCGCCGTACGTCATGCCGGCGACGAGACCGCCGACCTTGTCGATGATCTCGGCCTGGTACGAGCCGAACGCGATGTGCGCGTCGGCGTGCTTCGGCTCGAGTTTGATCGCAGTGAGGAGCGCCTCCTTGATCTTGCCGCCGTAGCCTTGCGCCAATGCCTTCGTGATCGAGATGCCCTGGCTGTAGCGGCCGAGCGCATAAGCGTAGTAGTAATGCGCGTTCGCGCTCTTCGGCGCTTCGCTGCGGCGCGCGTCCGCCCAGCCTGCCGCTTCCTCGAGCAGCGCGAGCCGCGCCTTGTCGGATTTTTCGACGTAGTTCGCGTAGATCATCTGCGCCTTGACCGCGGCGTCGATTCCGGAGCCGCCCGCTTTGCGTCCAGCATCGACGGCGTCACCGAATGCGCCCGCGTGGAAATGACGCCACGCGTCGATCGCTCCTGCCTCCTTCGGCAGCGGCTCGCAATCGCCGCGATGCAGCCGCGCCCAGTTTTTCTTGAGCCCGGCCGCGTCGTAGACATACGCCTTGTCAGGGTACGGGAACGCCGCCCATTTTTTCGCCATGCTTCGACTCCGTCAGAGGTAACCGGCAGCGAGCCGGTCGAGATGCGCGCGCGCCTGCGGCACGAGATAGGGTCCGAAAAGAGCCATCACCTGGTATGCCGCGCGGCCAGCGTCGAGCGGGGGCGCTTCATCATGGTCTGCACGCCGAACCCTGTCGTACGAGGGCCAATACGCGGCGACGAGCATCGCGTTGTGCGCGAGCGCGTCGATTTCGACGCTCGTCGCATCCATCGTGCCCCCGGCGATCATTGCGCGACACCACTGTACCACGGCGGTCGAGCCCTTACGCGTCAGCGCGGCGAAGCGTGCGCCGAGCGCGCGGTCGCGCGCAGTCAGAAGGTCGAGATCGTGGTAGAGGAAGCGGTACGCCCACATCTCTTCGAAGAGAAGATGCAACCAGAGCCACAGGTCGTCGACGGTCAGGGAGCGGTCGCGCGGATCGGCGAAGAGCGGCGCGAGCCGCGCTTCGAACCGAGCGGCGAGCTCGTTGACGATCTCGTCCTTGTTGCTGAAATGGTAGTAGAGATTGCCCGGGCTGATGTTCAACTCGTCGGCGATATCCGCAGTCGTGACGTGCGGGACGCCGTGACGATTGAACAGCGCAAGGCTCGTCTCGAGGATCCGTTCGCGAGTGCGGCGTGGACGTTTCTTTTCCGCCATGGCCGGCACGCGGCAAGACGAGAATGCGCGGAAGTTTAGTGCGCAGGAAGTCGTGCGGCAACGCCGGAGCCGCGCCGACCGCTTACGCCGGGTCAGCGCGCAGTCTCGAGCCAGCGCTCCAGATGGTCGAGCGTGTGCGCGAGGTCGCGCGTGGTTTGTCGAACGGTGCTCCGTTCCCCGTCGGTCGCGTGCAGCGGGCGCACGTCGTTCAGCGCATCGAGAAGGACGCGCGTCGAATCGGCCAGACGATCGCGACGCAGACGGATGCCGTGCTTCGCGAGCTTGGACCCGAGCGTTTCGGCGCGCGCAGCGAGCTTCTGCCGTGTCTTGTTGTACGCGGCGGCGCACAGACGCTTGCGCTGCGCGTAACTGAAGATGCTTGCGAAGAAGATGTCGGCGTCCTCGCGATCCGGCTCGAACAGCACGACACCCGCGTGCGGATATTGGCGACGGTAGTTCTCCATGCCGACCTTCAAGCGCGAGTGGATGATCGCGCGGAAAGTCTGCGAGAGCACGAGCGGGAGGCCGCCCTGCGAGAGCTTATGGACGGTGAGGTGACCGTTGCGCCCTGCTCCGCTCGCGTCGAACGGCACGAGCGGATTCACACACAGCACGAGATCCATCCCTTCGTCGAGCGCGACGGATGCGTGCAGCGTCTTGTTGAGCGCGCCGTCGACGTAGTATTCGCCGCCGATCAGCACCGGCGGGAAGAGTCCCGGCAACGCCGCCGAAGCTTCGATCGCCATCGAGATCGGCACGTGATTCCGGCCCGGGCCGCCGAAGGTCACCGATGCGCCGGTGTCGAGGTTGGTCGCGACGAGGAAGAGCTTGTGGCGAAGCTTCCGGAAGTCGTCGGTGCGGCCCGCAGCGGTGAAAAGACGCCGCAGGAAATCGCCGATCGACCGGTTGTCGAAAAACCCCGTGGGCACCGCGTGAGCGAGAGTCGCCATCGACTCCATCGGACCGGTGCGCAGCGGATCGCGCAGCCACTGCATCGTGGCGCGCAGCGCGAGCCAGGGGATCGATGCCGCGCGTTGCGCGAATTCGGTGAGCGCCGGGCGCAGGAAGACGCCAGGCGTAAGAGCCGCGTCCGCCCCG
Source organism: Casimicrobiaceae bacterium (assembly GCA_035857655.1). GTDB lineage: Bacteria > Pseudomonadota > Gammaproteobacteria > Burkholderiales > Casimicrobiaceae > CAIWHR01. The sequence goes on from DASSGI010000259.1 coordinate 7,573, forward strand.
TCGTCGATGAACAGCCGATACATCTGCGTCGGCGAGATCCCGTTCGCCAGTGCAGCGGCGACGAAGCCTCCCGACGAGACGCCGACGTAGACGTCGAGCTCGCAGAAGTCGATGCCTTCGAGCGAGTCGGCGAGCGCGAGCAGCACGCCGACTTCGTAGATCCCGCCGAGGGGGCCGCCGCCTGCCAGCGCGAGGCCCACGCGGGGACGCGTGCATCCCCGCCTCCGGACGCGGGTCGCGCGTCCGGTCGCCGCTCTTTCCGGCATGGACCTCCCGAGGTTTATTGGTGGCGGCCGGAATCCTACAGGATTACCCGCGCTTCGTCGCCTTGCGGGCGCGCTTCGCACGCTTCGCGACGTTGCCGCGCGCCGGCTTCTTCGCGGCCTTTGCCGCGCGTCGCACGGTCTTCGCCTTGGCGGTCTTCGCGACGCTCGGCATTTCGAACGCCGGCAGCGAAACGGGGAGCGCGTGCTGCACCTGTTGCGCAATGCTGACCGCCGCGCCGGCAGCCTGCTTCACCGTCGATTCGACGGTCTTGCGCGTTTCCTTCCAGACGGAATTCGCGAACGAGACCGAATTCTCGATGCGATCGCCGACGAAACGGATTGCGCGCGATTCGACGACGGTGCCTTCCTTGACCAGCGTCTTGAACACGTCGCCGGCTTCCGTTTGCATCCAGTCGCGCGTCACCACGGCGGCGCCGAGGCTCGCAAGCCACATCTGGCGCGACGCGTTGATCGCGGCTTCGCCGAGGCGATTGGGTTGGAGCGACAGATTCGATTTCGGCATGACTGATCCTTTCGTTGGTTGGACGTCTCGCATGACATAGGCGATTGCCAGCCAATCTACCCGGATCGATTAGAGCAAACACACTAAAGTCTCGGCTGCGTAACTTGACGGAGATCGCGGCATCGCGGCGGCCGGCTGCCCCGGGCGGCTGCTAGACTTTTCCCGGAAGCCCTCCATCGAAACCAGGCGTCACAAGAGCATCCGATGGTCATGGAAGCACCCGAATCCGCTCGCGCCGAAGGAGCCGGTCGTTCGGCGATCGCGCATACGCTCCGGCGGATTGCGCAGCAGCACGCGGAGCGACTTGCCGATCCCGGGCTTGCGCGCGCGCTCGAGCGTCTCGCGCGCTGGCAGTCGGCACGTCTCGGGCAAACCTATGAGGATCTTGCGCGAAGGGCGCGCTATGGCGACGCGATCCGGTTCTTCCGCACCGACCTCTATGGTGGCGCCGATTTCGCGCAGCGCGACGCCGACCTCGCGCGCGCGGCGCCGTCGATGGCGCGGATACTTCCCGAGCGTCTCGTCGCTTCGCTCGCGCAAGCGCTCGAGTTGAATGCGCTGTCGCAGGCGCTCGATCGCAGCCTGCTCGCCCATCTTCCTTCGCGCGACCATCCTTTCACCGTCGCGCAGTATTGCGCCGCGTATCGCGCAATGGGCAGTCGCCGTGAGCGGGGGCGCCAGCTCGAGCTCATTCACGCATTCGGCGTCGCTCTCGACGCCCATGTCCGCAAGCCGCTCGTTTACGCGGCTCTCGTCGCGATGCGGCGTCCGGCGCGCGCCGCAGGATTCGCGGTGTTGCAGTCCTTTCTCGAACGTGGATTCGCGGCGTTCAAGAAGATGGGTGGCGCAAAGACGTTCCTCGAGACGATCGACGAGCGCGAGCGGCGACTGATGGAAGCGATATTCGGCGGCGGCGATGCACCATTCGCCGAGCCGCTCGTCGAGAGCAGACGCCCCGCCGCTCGATTGGCAACCCGCGGCTGAGAGGCGCTACGCAGGTCGCGCTGCGGAGGTCGCGCTGCGGAGGTCGCGCTGCGGAAAATCTCGCTCCGCAGGTCTCGCTGCGCCCTCGCCCTGTCCGATGCGGCCAATGACAGGGCTACGCAGTCCTTCCCTTTGTCTTGCCGAAATACTTGTCGAACTCCTTGTGCACGGCGCTTTCGATCGTCGGCTTGAGCAGCGACAGCATGAAGCCGAGCTCGCAGTCGAGTCGAACGTCTTCCTTCCCCACGTGGAGCTTGCCTTCGAGGCCGGGCCGCTCGAACTCGATCGCATCGCCTTTCCATCGATAGTCGAGCTCGAAGCGTTTCTTGAGGTCGACCGCGACTTTCTCGGCGGCTTCCTTCGCCTTCTTGTGCGAAAGGTTGTGTTCCTTTTCGATCGCGATCCTTGCCATTCGTGTCCTCCCTGGCGCGAAGTATAGCCACCATGCGCGCGGCGGTTCGCGAAGCTAGCGCGCGCGCCGTCCTGCGGCGATCGACGCGATCACGAGCGCCGCGGCGACATACGTCGCGACGTCGACGCGTTCGCCCAGCAGCCACGCGGACGCGAAGATCGTCAGGAACGGCTGGATCAGCTGAACCTGTCCCACCGTTGCGATGCCTCCAAGCGCGAGTCCGCGATACCACGCGAAGAATCCGAGGAACATGCTGATTGCGCTGACATACGCGAACCCGATCCAGGCCGATGCGGGCGCGGTCAACAGGCTGTCGTCAATCGCAAAGAATGTCGGAATCGCGACGAACGGCGCGGCGAGGACGAGCGCCCAGCAGATCACTTTCCAGCCCGGAATCGTGCGCGAGAGCCGTCCGCCTTCCGCGTAGCCGATCGCTGCAGCGACGACGGCAAGTATCAGAAGGAGATCTGCGGGATGCGGCGCGCCGCCGCCTTGCCACAGCGCGAATCCGACGACGACACCGCTCCCGAAGATCGCGGACAGCCAGAACAGGCCGGACGGTCGCTCGTGCGCGATGAGTGCGCCGGCCATCGCAGTGGCGAGCGGCAAGAGGCCGATCACGACGGCGCCGTGCGCGGCTGGAACGTAGCACAGCGCCCAGGCCGAGAACAACGGGAAGCCGATGACGACGCCGCCTGCAACGACGGCGAGGCGCGGTAGCAGTGCACGGTCCGGCCATTGCGCGCGCGTTCCGATGAGAACGATCGCTGCCAGGAGCGCTGCGATGACCGCGCGACCGAGCCCGACAAATACCGGGTCCAGCGCGGCGACGGCGACGCGCGTCGCCGGGAGGGTAAGGCTGAAGCTCGCGACGCCGACGAACCCCCAGAGCAATCCGGCACGACGCTCCGCCGCGGTGGGTACGGGCGCGGCGCGGGTGGGATTTGCAGGAGTTGGCACGGACAGAATGACGGCGCCTCCCGACCGGAGCAATACGACGATCGGCTGTAACCACCAGATTATTAATGAGGTTTGCCAATAAATTCAACGAAGGTGAGCACACACTGTCACTTCACACCCTCGGCAGACGGCGTCGGCGCTAAGGTGGAAGGATCTGGACGCTTCCAGGGTTCCGGGCCGAAATCGGGCACAGCGACGTGGGTTGACAGCACGGGTCCACCAGCAGTACGATTAAAACGAACGTTTGATTTAAATCGTGCGAAATGGAAGTGATGGCGAAGATTTCGCGCGAGCGGCGACGGGAATGGAAACGACACGACGATGACGGGACGCCTGATCGCAATGGGTGAGGGACGCGGCACGACGGTGACGAAGGCGCGGATCCTCGACGCTGCCGAAGCGTTGTTCATGGAGCACGGATTCGAGGCGACGAGCCTGCGTGCGATCACCGCTGCGGCGGGCGTCAATCTCGCGGCGGTCAACTATCACTTCGGCAGCAAGGAGGAGCTTTTCCAGGCTGTACTTACGCGCCGCCTCGATCCGATGAATCAGGAGCGGGTCGATCTGCTGACGCGCCTCGAAAACGAAGTTGCGCCGGGTCCGCTCCCCTGCGAACAAATCCTCAATGCGATGTTCCTGCCTGCGCTCAAGCTCGCGCGCGATCCGGAACGCGGCGGCAAGAACTTCCTGCGGCTGCTCGGCCGCGCTTACGCCGACCCCGCGCCGTTCATCCGCAAGTTCCTCGCGGCGCAATACGCGGTGATGATCGCGCGCTTCAAGGCGGCGTTCGCACGCGCGCTTCCCGATTTGCCGAAGAAGGAATTGTCGTGGCGCCTGCATTTCATCATGGGCGCGCTGTCTTACACGCTGGCAGGAACCGACGCTCTGCGCCTGATTGCGGAGCTTGCGCCGTCCGAAACGGCGAACGACGAGCTGCTGCTCCATCGCCTCGCGCCGTTTCTGCTCGCCGGTCTGCAGTCGCCGGTGACCGACGTGGCGGAGGTCGCGCGCGGCACCGAGCACGCGTTGCAGTAGAGGCCCGCGCAAAAGGAAGGCATTCGATCCGATCACAGCTTAGGAGAACTCGATGCTCACCGTGATCTGGTTAGTGGCAGTCGTAGTCGGAGCCGTGGCGCTCGCTTACGTGAACGCATCGGGCCGCGTGGTCACCGCGGCGATCGCAGCCGCGCTGATCGTCGCGTTGGGCGCGCACGCGCTTCCGACCTGGCTGTCGCTCTTCCTCATCGTCGCTTTCGTGCTGCTCGCCATTCCGCTCAACGTTCCGGCATTGCGGCGCGCGTTGATCAGCGACGCCGTGCTCGGCGTGTTCCGCAAGGTGATGCCGTCGATGTCGCAAACCGAGCGCGACGCGATCGAGGCGGGGACCGTCTGGTGGGACGGCGATCTCTTCTCCGGCCGCCCTGACTGGCAGCGGCTGCTCGCGATCGCGCCGCCGAAGCTCACCGCAGAGGAGCAGCGTTTCCTCGACCACGATGTCGAGGAGCTCTGCGCGATGGTGACCGACTGGGAAACGACGAACGTCTATCGCGACCTTCCGCCGCAGGTCTGGCAATTCATCAAGGACCGCGGCTTCCTCGGGATGTCGATCGCGAAGGAGTACGGCGGGCTCGGCTTCTCCGCGTACGCGCATTCGCAGGTGATGACGAAGTTGTCGACCCACTCCGGCACCGTGTCGGTGACGGTGATGGTGCCCAACTCGCTCGGACCGGGCGAGCTCCTCGCGCACTACGGCACCGAAGAGCAGAAGCGCCACTACCTGCCGCGCCTCGCGAAAGGACTCGAGATTCCATGTTTCGCGCTCACCAGTCCCGTTGCGGGATCGGACGCCGCGGCGATTCCCGACTACGGGATCGTCTGCTGGGGCGAGCACGAGGCCAAGCGCGTTCTGGGACTCCGTGTCACGTGGGAAAAGCGTTACATCACGCTGGGTCCGGTCGCCACGCTGCTCGGCCTCGCGTTCCACGTGTACGACCCCGATCGCCTCGTCGGCGATCGCGAAGACATCGGCATCACCTGTGCGCTGATCCCGACCACGCACCCCGGCGTCGTGATCGGTCGCCGGCACATGCCGCTCAACTGCGTGTTCCAGAATGGTCCGAACTCCGGCAAGGATGTCTTCATCCCGATGGATTGGGTGATCGGCGGCCAGCCGATGCTCGGCCGCGGCTGGCGGATGTTGATGGAATCGCTTGCCGCCGGGCGCGGCATCTCGCTGCCGGCATCGGCAACCGGGATGGCGAAGCTCGCGGTGCGCGCGGTCGGCGGCTATGCGCGCGTGCGCCAGCAGTTCAAGACGCCGATCGGCCGCTTCGAGGGAATCGAGGAGGCGCTCACCCGAATGGGCGGGAACCTCTACATGATGGACGCGACGCGCGTGCTGACCGCAACCGCCGTCGACCTCAAGCAAAAACCCGCGGTGATCTCGGGAATCACGAAGCTCCATCTGACCGAGCGCGGCCGCCAGGTAGTGATCGACGGTATGGATATCGTCGGCGGCAAGGGCATCTGCATGGGACCGTCGAACTTCATCGGCGCTGCGTACATGCAGCTTCCGGTGATGATCACCGTCGAGGGCGCGAACATCCTGACGCGAAGCCTCATTGCTTTCGGACAGGGCGCGATTCGCTGCCACCCGTACGTGTTGAAGGAGATCCAGGCGACGCGCGAGGAGGACCGCGAGAAGGCCTCGATCGCGTTCGACGACGCGCTCTTTTCCCATCTCCGCTTCACGCTGTCGAACTTCGCGCGCACACTGGTGATGGGACTCACCGGCGCGCATTTCGTCCGGGTTCCGAAGGACGTCGCGCCCGAGACGCGGCGTTACTACCAGCAACTCACCCGCTTTTCGGCGGCATTCGCGCTTCTTGCCGACCTCGCGATGGGAACGCTCGGCGGGACGCTGAAGCGCAAGGAAAAGATTTCCGCGCGCCTGGGCGACATCCTGTCGCTCATGTATCTCTGCTCGGCGACATTGAAGCGCTTCGAGAACGAAGGCCGCCAGCACGGCGACGCGCCGCTGATGCACTGGGCGATCTGGGACGCGATGTTCAAGGCGCAGAACGCGTTCGAGGGCGTGATCTCGAACTTTCCGAACCGCTACGTCGCCGCGTTGATGAGCGTCGCCGCATTTCCGCTCGGTCGTCCGTACGTCGTGCCGCCGGATCGCCTCGGGCAGCGCGCGGCGCGCCTTCTGATCGAGCCGTCGCCGTGTCGCGATCGCCTGACCGCGCCGATCTACCTGTCGGCCGCCGACGAGGATCCGCTCGCGCAGGTCGAACGCGCGCTCGCGGCGGTGGTCGTCGCCGAGCCCGCCGAGCACAAGCTTCGCTCGGCAATGAAGAGCGGGCGTATCGATTCGAAGCAGGAACCCGGCGCGGGGCTCGACGCGCTCGTCGCACGCGCACAGGCTGCGGACGTGGTGAGCGCGCAGGAGGCCGACGCGCTGATCGCCGCGCAGGAGCTCACCGCGAAG
>DASSGI010000260.1:0-2411 GCA_035857655.1 Casimicrobiaceae bacterium
ACCGCCTCGACCTTGCCGTCGGATTCGACACGCAGGCTGTCGGTGCCGTCGACCGCGTTCGGTCCTTCGGCAGCCAGATGGCCGCGACCCGCTTTGTCGAGTCTGCGCTGCAGCGCGACCGTTGCCTTGCCCGCCGCGTCGAACGCGACTGACGCCGGCATCAGCTTCTCGACGACCGGTTGGTCGGGCGAGGTTTCAAGCACGTCGGTGATCGCCACGGCCAGACGGCGCGGCGTCGCAAACGGCGTCACGACGCTCTTAGCGGTCTTGAATCCGCGCTCGCCGAGTCCGGCGACGATGCCTTCGGCGAAAGCTTTGCCGAGGCGCTTCAACGCTTTGGGCGGCAACTCCTCGGTGAAGAGCTCGACGACGAGCGTTGCCGTTCGAGCGCTCACGCTGCGTCCCTTCTGAACCTGTCCGGCAGCATCGGGAACCCGAGCGCCTCGCGCGAGTCGACGTACGCCTGCGCGACCAGCCGCGACAGCGTCCGGATCCTTCCGATGTACGCGGCGCGCTCCGTCACCGAGATTGCTCCCCGCGCGTCGAGGAGGTTGAACGCATGCGCTGCCTTGAGAATCATCTCGTAGCCGGGCAGCGGCAGCCTCGCTTCGAGCAGCCGCTTTGCCTCGGATTCGAACAGCGCGAAGAGGTCAAAGAGCTTCGGCGCGTTCGACTGCTCGAAGTTGTAGACCGACTGCTCAACTTCGTTCTGATGGTAGACGTCGCGATAGGCGAGCTCGGTGCGGACCCCTTGCTCGGTCTGTTCGGTCCAGACGAGGTCGAACACGTTCTCCTTCCCCTGCAGGTACATCGCGAGGCGCTCGAGCCCGTACGTGATCTCGCCGGTGATCGGGTTGCAATCAAGCCCGCCGACCTGCTGGAAATACGTGAACTGCGTGATCTCCATTCCGTTAAGCCACACTTCCCAGCCGAGCCCCCAGGCGCCGAGCGTGGGATTCTCCCAGTCGTCCTCGACGAAGCGGACATCGTTCGTCTTGAGATCGAGACCGAGTCGCTCGAGCGAGCGCAGGTAGAGATCGAGGATGTCGGGAGGCGACGGTTTCAGCACGACCTGATATTGATAGTAGTGCTGCAGGCGATTCGGGTTTTCGCCGTAGCGGCCGTCCTTCGGCCGGCGCGATGGCTGCACGTACGCGGCACGCCAGGGCTCGGGACCCAGCGCGCGGAGGAACGTTGCGGTATGCGATGTTCCCGCGCCGACTTCCATGTCGTACGGCTGAAGCAGCGCGCAACCCTGGCTGCCCCAGTAGGCCTGGAGGTCGAGGATGATCTGCTGGAAGGTGCGCATCAGTCAGTCGGGCGGCATTCGGCAACGCGAAGTTTACGGCATCGACCGGTGGCTTCACGCGAACGGGACACGTATTGGGAGCCTAGATTGTGCGCATGTGTACGCGCGACCGGGGCTCAGCCGGGGGGCGACCCAAATGGGTTTCGCGACCGCATGCGAAGCCTGAGGTCGAGAAACCCGTTTGGGTCGCCCCCAAGCTGCGACCGCGTGCGAAGCCTAGCCGCGACGCAGTTTGTATCGCGCCGCAAGAAGCGCGACGCACAGCAGCACCGCCGCGACGATGCCCGCGAGCGGATCGCCGAAGCGCACGTAGGGCGTCACGCCCTGCCGTCCGACGATTTCGATTTCGAGGATGCCGCGCGCAAACCATGGCAGCCGGGCGATCTCTCGCCCGTCGTGCTCGATCGCCGACGTGATGCCCGTGTTGGTCGCGCGCAGCAGCGGCCGCCCGGTTTCGAGCGCGCGCATCGCGGCGATCTGGTTGTGCTGCAGCGCGGCGAGCGAGCGCCCGTACCACGCGTCGTTGGTGACGTTGACGAGGAGTGTCGCGTCGCGCGCGGTCGTCCTGATCTCGGCGCCGAACGCGTCCTCGTAGCAGATGTCGACGGCGACGCGCTCACCCGCGAGCTCGAGCGGCGGCTGCTCGGGATCTCCGCGCGCCTGGCTCGAAATCGGGATCGCGAGGATTCTGCGGATGAACCAGCCGATGACGGGATCGAGCGGGATCGTCTCGCCGAACGGCACGAGGTGCCGCTTTCGATAGAGCTGCGGGCGCGCCGTCCCCACGGTCACGACGCTGTTGTAGTAGCGCGGCATGCCACCCGCTTCGAGCGGAGGCTCCAAAGTGAACAACCCGATGATCGCATCGCCCTTGCGCGGCACGACGGTCGCGATGATGCGAAGGAGCACGGGATCCGGGACCTCGTCGGCGAAAACCGGGAACGCGCTCTCCGGCAGCACGACGAGCCGGCCGCGGCTCGAAGCGACGAGCTCGGTGTAGAGATCGTAGGTGCGCGGCGCAAACTCGGGGTCGAATTTCAGCTCCTGCGCGACGTTACCCTGGACGAGCGATACCGCGAGCGGCGCGCCGGATTCCGACGTC
>DASSGI010000261.1:0-5048 GCA_035857655.1 Casimicrobiaceae bacterium
TCTCGAGAAACTGCTGCTTGATGACGTTGCCGATCAGGCTGTCGTCGGGTCCGCCGAGGATGTCGGGGATCGCGAAAATGCCGAGCGCCGGGATGAAGACGAGCGCGGCGCCCGCGTAGACACCGGGGAGCGACAGCGGGAACGTGATCCGCCAGAAGCGCTGCCAGGCCCGGGCCCCGAGATCCTGCGCGGCGTCGAGCAGCGCCTGGTCGTGCTTCTCGAGGTTCGCGTACAGTGGCAGCACCATGAACGGCAGGTGCACGTAGACGAGGCAGACGAGCACGGCGAACGAGCTGAAGAGCAGTGGCACCGGCTCGTGGCCGAAAAAGCCCAGCACGCCGTTGACGCCGCGGGCGAGCGCCGCCTGCGGTCCGAGGATGATCATCCACGCGTAGATGCGGATCAGGAAGTTGCTCCAGAACGGGAGGATCACGAGGAGCAGCAGCAGATTGCGGTGCTTTTTGCTGCTCCGCGCGACAAGCGCGGCGAGCGGGTAGCCGAACGCGAGGCAGAAGAGCGTCGTGAGCAGCGCATACCAGACGGACTTCAGGAACACTTCCGCGTAGACCGACTCGGTGAAGAACCGGACATAGCTTTCGACGTTCAGGTCGAGCTTGCCGCTCTCGTCGAAGAGCGGCGCGAGGCCGCCGAAGTCGCCGGGCGTGCGAAACGACGCGAGCACCATGATCAGCGTCGGGATCCCGAAGAACACGATCAGGTAGAGCAGCGGCGGGCCGCTGACCAGCCACTTGCCGAGCCTGCGGGATGTGCGAAGTGCCACGACCTACTCGGGAATGAAGTGCCCGGCCGCCACGGCCCAGCTCATCTCGACCGCGTCGCCGACGTCGAAGAACTTCGCGCGCCCGCTCGCCGAGTTCGCGAGCAGCGCTTCGATCTTCTCGCCGCCCGGCGTCTGGACGTTGTAGACGGTGACGTCGCCCATATAGAGCATCTCGGCGACGGTGCCGCCGTAGTGATTTTCGGGCGTATCGGACGGCGCGGCGGCCGCGATGCGGATCTTCTCGGGACGCAGCGCGACGGTCCCGGAGCTGCCGACGGGGGCTTGCGACTCCGCGGCGACGCGCACGGGGCCGAGGCCGGCGATGTCGAGCGTGACGATGCCCCCCGCATTGGCGACTACGGGTCCCGAGAGCAGATTGCAATGACCGATGAAGTCGGCGACGAAGCGCGTCCGCGGGAAGCCGTAGATCCGCGAAGGCTCGTCCTCCTGCTCGACGTGGCCCGCGTTCATCACCGCGATCCGATGCGACAGAGCGAGCGCCTCGGTCTGGTCGTGCGTCACGTAGACGAACGTGATGCCGACTTCCTTCTGCAGGTTGATCAGCTCGATCTGCATATCCTCGCGCAGCTTCGCGTCGAGCGCGGCGAGCGGCTCGTCGAGAAGCAGCACCGTCGGATGCGTGACGAGAGCGCGGGCGATCGCCACGCGCTGCTTCTGCCCGCCGGAGAGCTCGTTCGGGTAGCGCTTGCCGAATCCGGTCAGGCGAACGTCTTCGAGCGCGGCCGCGACCTTCTTCGGGATTTCCGCCGACGGGGTCTTCGCCATCCTGAGGGGGAACGCGACGTTTCCCTCGACCGTCATGTGCGGAAAGAGCGCGTAGCTTTGGAACACCGTGCGCACCGGCCGATCCTCGGGAGGCCGGTCGGCGAGATCGGAGCCGTTCAGGAAGATGCTGCCTTCGTCGGGAAGGTCGAAGCCGGCGATCATGCGCAGCAGCGTCGTCTTCCCGCATCCTGACGGTCCCAGCAGCGTGAAGAATTCGCCGGCCTCGATCGACAGGCTCACGCGGTCGACCGCGGTGAAATCGCCGAACCGGCGGGTCACGTTGCGGATCTCGAGAAGCGACATCGGCGAGGCGGGGATCCTGCGCGGGCGCGCGTGGGCGTCGACAGCGGCGGATTGTATAGCAACGTTCCGGCTTCGCCGGGCGCGGCGGCGATCGCATGCGCGCCGTGCCCCATGGTATTTTGCCGGATGCCCGATACGCCCCGTCCGTCGCTGCTCGACAAATTGCGCCAACGCTCGGAAGAGGTGCAGGCGCGGCGCGCGGCGGCGCGCTTACCCGAGGAAAAGGCCCGCCACGCGATCGACGGCGCGCTGTGGCGAGCGTTTCGCTGGCTTGACGAGGCGATGGGACACCTCGAAGTGATCCGGCCGGATGTCCGGCACCGCTTCCAGCTGGGCGACTACCTGACCTTCGAAGGATTGCAGATCGACAGCGGATTCGCCGCCTTCCGCCGCCACGGCCTGGGGACGGGCGACCGGCTCGTGCTCGGCGAGTCGAACGCGTTCCTGCACCGCGCGCCGCTCGCGTACGTCAACTCGCGGCGCTAGCCCGCGCCGATCAGCTTCCACACCACGAGGGCCGCGCCGAACGCGAGCAGCACGGCGATCACCGTGAGCAGCCGATTCTGCATTCGCTGTGCATCGGCGAACTCGCGCATCGCGGCGTCCGTCGCCGCGCGCTGCGCAGTCAGCCGCTGGTGAACGAGCCGCGGGAGCTCGGGTAGCGCATCGACGATGTAGGGCGCTTCGGCGAGCAGCCGTCGCCGCAGCGCCGGAAGCCCGATCCGGTCCTGCATCCAGCGCTCGAGGAACGGCATCGCAGTGACCCACAGGTCGAGGTTCGGATCGAGCGTGCGGCCGAGCCCCTCGACGTTGAGCAGCGTCTTTTGCAGCAGCACGAGCTGCGGCTGGATCTCGACGTTGAACCGGCGCGACGCGCGAAAGAGCTGCAGCAGCACCCGGCCGAGCGAGATCTCCGAGAGCGGCCGGTCGAAGACGGGCTCGAGCACCGCGCGGATCTCGGCTTCGAGCTCATCGACGCGAGTGTCCGCGGGCACCCATCCCGATTCGAGGTGCGCGGTCGCGACGCGGTGGTAATCGCGGCGGAAGAACGCGAGGAAGTTCTGCGCGAGATAGCTCTGGTCGCGCTCGGAGAGCGTTCCCATGATGCCGAAGTCGACGGCGATGTATTTGCCGTGGTGGGGGCCGCCGGTCGCGACGAAGATGTTGCCGGGATGCATGTCGGCGTGAAAGTAGCCGTCGCGGAACACCTGCGTGAAGAAGACTTCGACGCCGGCGCGCGCGAGCCGCGGGATGTCGACACCCGCGTCGCGCAGCCGATCGACCTGGCCGATCGGAATTCCGGACATCCGCTCCATCACCATCACATCGGAGCCGCTGTAGTCCCAGTGCACGGCGGGGACGAGCAGCAGCGGCGAGTGCTGGAAATTGCGGCGCAGCTGCGAGCAGTTCGCGGCCTCGCGCGAAAGATCGAGCTCGTCGTGGATCGTCTTCTCGAACTCGGCGATCACCGCGCGCGGCTTCAGCCGCTTGCCGTCCGACCACAGTCGCTCCATCAGCCACGCGCCGGTTTGCATGAGGCCGATGTCCTTCTGGATGACGCTCCCGATCGCCGGGCGCAGCACCTTGACGGCCACCGGCGTTCCGTTCGGCAGCTCGGCGAAGTGGACCTGGGCGACTGAAGCGCTCGCGAACGGCTCGCGCTCGAACGAGCGGAACACCGTTTCGAGGGGACGCCCGTAGAAGCGCGTGAGCGTCGCGACGACCTGCTCCGATGAAAACGGCGGCACGGCATCCTGCAGCTTCGCGAGCTCGTCGGCGATGTCGGGCGGCAGCAGGTCGCGGCGCGTCGACAGCATCTGGCCGAACTTGACGAAGATCGGCCCGAGGTCCTGCAGCGCGAGACGCAACCGCTCGCCGCGCGGCGCCGTCGTATCGCGCCAGAACGTCAACGCGCGGGCAATCGGCCGCACCGCGCGGAAGCGCTCGTGCCCGGTGAGGAGCTCGTCGAGCCCGTACTTGAGCACGACATACTGGATCCGGGCGAGGCGCAGAAGGCGCATCCCGCTGATTGTAAGGGAAACGTCTACAAGCCCCGTGACGGCGGACTCGTCAACGCGCTCGCGGGCATGCTCGTTGCTTTACATCGAATGAAGTCCGGTTCAAGCGTGCGTTGTTCACAACAGCGGACGGACAAGCGCGATTAGCGCTCGACGCACACCTGCCGGGCTCTGTGCGATTACGGAGCAGCGGGAATGGTGGCGTTGGAACGACCACAATCGATCGGCGAAGAGATCGCGAACAGCCTGAGCCACGGCATCGGGTTCGTCGCGGCGCTCGTCGCTGCGCCCGTTCTCATCGCGTCGACTGCGCAGCACGGCCGCGCGTTGAACGTCGTCGGCGCGGCGATCTTCGCGGCGACGATGGTGCTGCTCTACTGCGCGTCGACGATCTATCACGCCGTGGCGCACGAGCGCGCGAAGGCGCTTTTGCGCAAGCTCGACCACGGCGCGATCTATCTGTTGATCGCCGGAACCTATACGCCGTTTACGCTCGGTGCGCTGAACGGGCCTCTCGGTTGGACACTGCTCGGCGTGGTCTGGAGCCTCGCTGCCGTAGGTGTCGCGCTGAAGGCCTTCGACCGCATCGAGCACCCCCTTGCCTCGCTCGGGCTCTACCTGCTGATGGGCTGGCTGTGTGTAATTGCCGCCGAACTTTTGTTGGAGCGGGTGCCGCTGCCGGGCTTGCTCCTACTTGCCGGAGGCGGCGTTGCCTACATGGCGGGTGTGGCGTTTTTCGCGACCGATCACCGCGTGCGGTACGGTCATTTCATCTGGCACCTGTTCGTGCTCACCGGCACGGGCTGCCACTTCTTCGCGGTGCTCGACTACGCGGCCTGAACGCGGGCGGCGAGCGTGTCGATGCGCGCCTCGAGATCATCGACGCGCGACACGATCGCAGCGACATCCCCACTGAAGCTCCGCGCGTCGACATTGGTCGCCGCGAACCGAATCTCGTCGCGCGCATAGCTCGCGACGCTGTCGCCGACGCGTTCAGCCGCGTACTCGGGAAACGCGAGGAGTCTGCGTCCGGCGTCGGCAACGCGCTGTCCGACGATCGGGCCCAGCGCGGCTGCGAACGCGCGCTCGACGAACCACGGCAGCGTCTCGGCGAGTCCTTTCAGCGTTCCGGCAAGCGCGGCGTCGCCGTCGACGGCGAC
>DASSGI010000262.1:0-12383 GCA_035857655.1 Casimicrobiaceae bacterium
TGCGTCGCGGATCGGCATCGCGTACCGTTCGAAGATCAAGTACAACCTCTCGGGCACCGCCGCGTTCACCAATCCGACGCCCCCGACGTTGTCGGGTGCGCTGGCGCCGTTCAACCCCGTTGTCCAGGGAATCAGCGCCACGATCAATCAAACGCGCCTCTTTACCGGCGGCATCAACATCGATCTCACGCTTCCCGACATGGCGTCGCTTTCCTACTACTGGAAGGTGAACGACAAGTGGGATCTGCTGGCCGATGTCACGTGGACCGGATGGAGCACCATCCAGCAGATCGCGATCAACCGGACGACCGGCGACTTGCTCGGCGCGCTGCCGGAGAATTTCAAGGACACGTGGCGCGTGTCGGGCGGTGTGAACTACCAGTACAACGAAAAGATCGTGCTGCGCGCCGGCGTGGCTTGGGATCAAAGTCCTGTCAACAGCACGGACCTCAGCCCGCGTCTGCCGGACGGCGACCGGACGTGGCTGATGGGTGGCGCGCGCTGGAAATACAGCCAGGCCATCAACTTCGACATCGCCGGCGGATACATCTGGATCAAGGATCCGACGATCAACAACTCGGGTAATCCGCCCAGCATTCCGGCGAACGGGCTCATCAACGGCACCTACAACGCCAATGTCTGGATCGTGTCCGCGCAGATGAATTACCGGTTCAGATAAGTCGAAAAGGGCTGCGGGCGGTGGCAAGAAACGATACTCATGTACAGGCTGTTGATCGCTTGGTTCCTGCTGTGCTTCGGCGCGTCGGCGCTCGCCGCTGATATCGCCGGCGTCAAGCTCGACGACAGTGCCACGGTCGCCGGCCAGCCGCTCGTGCTCAACGGAGCGGGAATTCGCACGCGGGTCATGTTCAAGGTCTACGTGGCGAGCCTCTATCTGCCCGCCAGGACCAATGATGCCGCCGCGGTGCTCACGAAGGCGCCGCGGCGGATCCAGATGAACCTCCTGCGCACGCTCGCGCCCGACCAGCTCGTCGACGCGCTGAACGACGGCCTGAAGGACAACAATTCCGACGCTGAGCTCGCGGCCGTCAGAACGCAGACCGATCAGCTGATGGGGATCATGCGTTCACTGGGCGAGGTGAAGGAGGGCGGCGTCGTGACGCTCGACTTCGCCGACGGTGCGACGCTGGTCGGCCTCAACGGCACGACGCGAGGGACAGTCTCCGGCGACGCTTTCAACAAGGCGCTCACGAAGATCTGGATCGGCGACAAGCCGGCGCAGGCCGATCTCAAGAAGGCGCTGCTCGGCGGCTGACATCCGGTTGTGCCCGATTTCTGGGTTTCCAGCGGTTATCGGCTTCTGACGGTGGGGGGCGACGGGCGCCTCGTCGTCACCGACGACTTCCTGCGCGCGTCGCTGCTGCGCCCGGAGCTTGCTCCCATTCCGGAGTCGTGCGCGGCCGAGCTTGCGATGCACGAGAAGCTGATCGCGACGCCGCGCGCAACGGTCGCGAACGCCGAAATCGAAGCGATCGTCGACGAGGACGCGCGCGCGAACTTCGACGTGTGGCTTCGCTTCAGGGACCGGCTCGTTCGGGCACCTTCGCTGGAAGCGGCCTACGTTGCGCTCTTTCGCGAAGGCGTCGACGTGCCGCCTCTTCTCGTCCACCAGCTCACCGAGATCATCGTTCGCCACATTCTGGGTGCGGCCGCCGACCCGGTCGAGGCGCGCGTCGCCGAGATGCTGTTCCGGCCGCAGAAAATCGCATTGACCGGCGAGGGCGCAGTGATGGCCGCGGACGAAGAGACCGTCGAGCTCCTGGCGTCGACGGGAGGCTTCGGCAGCTTGGGCGAGCTCCTGCAGAAGAATCGCACGCCGATGCGCACTGTCGATCTCGACACGCTCGATGCCGCCAACGCGGCGACCTATTGGGAGCGCGACGAGCGCCACGATCTCGCGATCAGCTTGAACCGGGGGCAGCCGGCGCTCGACGCACTCTGTCGCGTGCTCCAGAAATGGATTGCCCATTTCCTGAGCGTGGAGGTGGCGATTCGTCCGCGGCGCGAGATCGACGACCGCCGCTGGGTGTGGCACGTCGGCCTCGACGCGGAAGCGAGCGCGCTGCTCAACGACCTGTACAATCACGCCGAGGTCGACGATGACCGGATGCGGCGGCTGCTCTGCCTGTTCGAGCTCGAGTTCGCGAATCCCGGTGACATGCGTCCGCAGATCGCGGGTCGCCCCGTCTATCTCGCGATGGCGATGGACGCCGGCGCGCGGCTCAGGCTGAAGCCGCAAAACCTCCTTCTCAATCTGCCGCTCGCGCGGACTCAATGACAACGGTTTCTGCCATGACTTCGATTTCATTCCGGGCGACGGTCCGGATCTCCATCACAGCTTCGATCGCACTCACCGCCGCTACGCTCGCAACGGCGCAAACGCCGGGTTACATCCCCGAGCCGCCGGCAAAATCAGGCGCAAAGCCGGCTGCCCCGAACGAAAAGGCCGCTGCGCCCGAGGGCAAGGCCTCGAGCCGCGCGCCGCGAACGAAGGCGCCTGCGGAACCTTCCGCGGCGGCCCCGCCCCCCGAAGAAAGTCCGGTCGATCCGCTCGCGTGGCTCGCAGGGTGCTGGTCCAGCGACGTCAACAAACGCGAAACGCGCGAGCATTGGCTGCCGTTGCGCGGGAACCTGATGCTCGGCATGAGCCAGACCGTGGTCCAGGGCAAGACGCAGGACTACGAATACCTGCGGATGGAATCGCGGCCCGATGGCGTCTATTACGTCGTCCTTCCAGCGGGGCAGAACGCGACGACCTTCAAGTTCGAGGGGCATTCGACGATCACGATGGGCGATCGCAGCGACGACGCGTTCACGTTCACGAATCCGGCGCTCGAGTTCCCGAGCAAGATCGTCTACCGGCGCGCGCGCCAGGGTTGGCTCTACGTGTCGGTCGAAGGCAAGGTCAAGGGCAGCGACAAGGAAGTGACGTATCCGATGCGCCGGATCAACTGTGAAACGGGCGAGTTGATCGAGCGCTAGGCGGGTCGGCCCTCGCCCGCCTCAGCGATCCGATTGCGAGGGCTCTTTCGCGACCGCCGAGACGCCCCGATTCGCGAGCGCGTCGGCGCGATCGTTGAGCGGATGGTCGTTGTGGCCCTTGACCCAGTGCCATCGAATGCGATGGCGTGCCGAGAGCGCATCGAGCTCGCGCCAAAGGTCGTCGTTCTTGACGGCTTTCCGGTCCGCGGTCTTCCAGCCGTTGCGTTTCCAGCCGTGGATCCACGTCTGTATGCCGTTCTTGACGTACTGCGAATCGGTGTACAGCTCGACTTCGCACGGCCGTTTCAACGACTCGAGCGCGCGGATGACGGCGGTCAGCTCCATCCGGTTGTTGGTCGTCGCGGGTTCGCCGCCGAAGAGCTCCTTCTCGTGATCCCGCCACACCAGCAGTGCGCCCCAGCCGCCCGGTCCCGGATTTCCTTTGCACGCGCCATCGGTGTAGATCGTCACCGTCCCGGTCATTGCGACCTCCGCACCGACAGCAGCAAACGACGCGCAGGTCGCAGGTTGCTTATTCGACGCGCTCGATGCACTGACGCACCTGCCGCGGAGCCGTCGCGAGGCCGTTCTTCGGACGCTCCCACGCGGGCGTGATGATGCGCATCCCGAGGACGCGCTTCGTCGCGCGCAGGTAGTACACGCCTCCCGCAATCGGCCACCAGCGGTCGCCCGCCGCTTCGAAGAATCCGAAGCGCGCGCGCCAGCGCTCGCTCGTGAACGGGGGTACGTAGCAATCGAGCGCGCCTCCTGTCACTTCGAACCCGAGGAGCGCGAGCCAGTCCTTCAGGCGATAAAGCGCGATGAAGCTTCCGTCCCACGGCGCAATCTCGCCGCGCCCGAAGTAACGGCGTGCGCCGAAGAGGCTGAACGGATTGAATCCGGAGATGACGATCTGTCCCTCGGGTCGCATCGCCCGATAGACCTCGCGCAGCAATTGGTGCGGATCGCTCGTGAATTCGAGCGCATGCGGCAGCACCATCAGGTCGAGCGAGTTCTCCGCGAAGGGCAGCCAGTGCGGATCGGCGAGTATCTGCGCGGGCGCCTGCGGCCCGACGGTCCAGCGCGCGGCGATGCGGCTTTGCGCGAGGAACGAATACTCGGGAAGTCCGACCTGGATCGCATGGAAGCCGAAGATGTCGGCGACCGTCCGGTCGAACCAGGCTTGCTCGCGCTCGTGCAAATAGTGCCCGAGAGGCGTCGTCAGCCAGTCGGCGAGCGTCCCCGACTGCTCGATCACCTCTCGTGGAGGAGCGTCCATGCCGCCGATTATCCGCAACCCCGCCGTTACCGACAACTCGCCGCGACCGCGCCGCAGCACAGGCCGAAGTGCCTTTGCCGCACTGCACGATCGTCCGAATCTGCACTTCGGAATGAGCGTTTCCGCGTGAGCGGTGCTTCGGAACCGATCCGTGGACGTCGCATCGGGTTGACGGTGCGCCGGCTCCCGCCTACCATCGCCGCACGCTTCGCCGCCCATGCCCATTCGAATTGCGCCTTAAATCGCTACTCGTTTCGCTGTTCGTCGCCGTGCTGCTCGCTGCATGCGCGACTCCCAATCCACCTTCCGAAACACGCAGCGCTGAAGGTTCCGAATTCGTAGGACCGCCGGCTCCGCCCGAAGGTCCTCCTGAGCCGACGGTCGCCGCCGAGGTCCCGTTCCCGTTCCCACCCGAGGACGGACTCGAATCGCTGCCGCCACCGGCCGAGGATCTGTGGGTGCGGATCCGCCGCGGGTACCAGATCCCCGACATCGACGATCCGCTGGTCGCGAAATGGGAGGAGTGGTATTCGACGCGTCCCGACTATGTTGCGCGAATGCTCGACCGCAGCCGCCGCTACCTCTATTACATCGTCGTCGAGGTCGAGGAGCGGCACATGCCGCTCGAGATCGCGCTGTTGCCGATGGTCGAGAGCGCGTACAACCCGAACGCAATGTCGGTAGCTCGCGCGTCGGGGATGTGGCAGTTCACGCCGTCGACGGGAACGCACTACGGCCTCAAGCAGAACTGGTGGTTCGACTCGCGTCGCGACGTCATCGCCGCGACCGAAGGGGCGCTCAATTACCTGCAGAAGCTCTACGGAGACTTCAACGATTGGCAGCTCGCGCTCGCCGCGTACAACTGGGGCGAGGGAAACGTCGCCAAGTCGGTCGCGAAGAACCAGGCGAAGAACCTGCCCGCCGACTACGCGAGCATCACGATGCCCGATGAGACGCGCAACTACCTGCCGAAGCTGCAGGCGATCAAGAACATCGTTCGCGACCCCGAAAAGTACGGGCTCGAGCTCGGCGACATCCCCGACGCGCCGTACTTCGCCGTCGTCAAGACGAATCGCAAGATCGACGTCAAGGCCGCCGCAGGACTCGCCGAGATGTCCGTCGACGAATTCCAGTACCTCAACCCGCAGCACAACCGGCCGGTGATCGCCGGCGGCGACGAGTACACGATCCTGCTGCCGATCGACAAGGCCGAAGTGTTCGCGGCGAAGCTCGATCTCGCGGACCAGCCGCTCGTTTCCTGGCAGGCGTACCGGATGAAGAACGGCGAGAGCCTCCAGCAGATCGCCGCCAAAGTCGGAATGTCGGTCGAGGCGTTGCGCGCGGTGAACGGCATCGGCGCCAAAGCGAAGGTCCCGATCGGACACACGCTTCTCGTTCCGTCGCAGGGTCCCGCGGAAGTCGCCGAGGAAACGCTGAAGAACGCGGTGTTCACGACCGTCCCGCAAGGCCGGACCTTCTACTATCGCGTCAACCGCGGTGACACGCTCGCCGGCATCGCGTCCCGCTACGCGGTCACCGTCGCCGACCTTCGCCGCTGGAACACGATCCCCGCGAGCGGCGGCGTCACGACCGGTCAGAGACTGCGCATCACGAGCGATCTGGGACCGCCGACCGCCCGCGCAAAGCGTACGGCCGGGGCGAAGAGCCCGACGACGACGGTCTCATCGAAATCGAAGATCAAGCGCGTGAAGCCGGCGGCGAACAACGGCACCGCCGCGCCGACCGCGAAGGCGAAGGCGGTCGCGGGCAGCTGATCGCTGTAGCGCCTCCCGGCGCACGCGCCGCAACGCGCGGATTTCGGCGCGCCACGCAACGGCCCCTTGCAAGGGGTCGCAACGCGAATCCCCAAAGGCGCATCCCAAATGAAAACAGGCGACGCTTTGGCGCGTCGCCTGTTTTGTGGTCCACATCCTTGCGGGATGCGGACTTGCCGTCCGAAGGCGCTACTTCTTGGCCTTCTTCTTGGCTCTCCGCTTCTTCGGAGCGGCTTTCCTCTTGGTCGCCTTCTTGGCGGCCTTGCGCTTCGTGGCCTTCCTCTTCGTTGACTTCTTGGCGGCCTTGCGCTTCGTCGTCTTCTTTGCTGCCTTTCTCTTGGTCGCCTTCTTCTTCGCGGCTTTCCTCTTCGTGGCCTTCTTCTTCGTCGCCTTCTTCTTCGCAGCCTTCTTCTTCGCTGCCTTCCTGGGCTTCTTGGCCGCTTTCTTCTTGGTGGCCTTCTTCTTTGCCGCCTTCTTCGGCGCTGCCGGAGCGGCAGGCGTCATCATCGACATCATGTCAGCCATTTCGCTTCTCCTGTCTGGGTTGCTGTAACTGTTATGTTGCTTCTGCTTCGCGCAAGCGGCTTGGGATTCGTCGATTTCACCAGCTACCACTTGACAAATCCGCCGCCACCTGCTGCCTGAATTCTAGCCGCATTTCATTGAATTGCAAGATTTGTCCGGCAATTCCGGACGTTGCATGCGCGAGTGTTGCGATTTCGCACACATCAAAAACCGACCGCAACGGCGCTCTAGCGTCGAATCTTTCGCCATCGATCACGGCAGCGCGGACTCATGCGCGAAAAGATCCGCGATGCGCTCGCGAGGGCGAGCGAGATGCACACGATCGCCGTCGACGACGACCTCGCACGCGCGAGGGCGCGAGTTGTAATTCGAGCTCATGACGAACCCGTATGCGCCGGCGGCGCGCACGGCGAGCAGATCGCCCGGCGCGATGACGAGGTCGCGGTCGTGCGCGAGGAAGTCGCCGCTCTCGCACACCGGCCCGACGATCTGCCACCGACGCGCTTCGCCTGCGCGCGGACGAACCGCCTCGACCGAATGCCAGGCGGCGTACAGCGCGGGTCGCAGCAGGTCGTTCATCCCCGCGTCGACGATCGCGAAATCCCGGGTCTCGCCGGGTTTCAGGTAAAGCACTCGGGTCAGCAGCAATCCTGCTTCGCCGACGAGAAAGCGCCCCGGTTCGAACAGGAGCTCGTGCGGGCGCTGACCCAGCAGATCTCTTACTGCAAGCGCATACGCCGCCGGGTTGATCGTCACCTCGTCGCTGTAGCGAATGCCGAGTCCGCCGCCCAAGTCGATGTGACGCAGAGCGGCACCTTCGGATTCGATCGTGTCGACGAGCTCGAACATCTTTCGCGCCGTCTCGACGTAGACCGCGAGATCGGTAATCTGCGACCCGATGTGGCAGTCGATCCCTTGCACATCGATGTGCGCGAGCCCGGCTGCGTGTCGATAGAGTGCCGGCGCCTCGCTGTAGGCAACACCGAACTTGCTCTCCTTGAGACCCGTCGCGATGTAGGGGTGCGTCTTCGGATCGACGTCGGGATTCACGCGGATCGAGATCGGAGCGCGCCTGCCGACGCGGCCGGCCACGGCATTCAATAGCGCGAGCTCGCCGGCCGACTCGACGTTGAAGCAACGGATGCCGCCGGCAAGCGCGGTCTCCATCTCGGAAGCGGACTTGCCCACGCCCGAAAACACGGTCTTCGCCGGATCGCCGCCGGCCGCGACGACGCGCTCGAGCTCGCCCGCCGACACGATGTCGAAGCCCGCCCCGCGTCGCGCCAGCAGGTTCAGGATCGCGAGGTTCGAGTTCGCCTTCATCGCGTAACAGACGAGATGCGGAACGCCGGCGAAAGCAGCGTCGAAGGCGTCGTAGCTCGCTTCGAGCACTGCACGCGAATAGACGTAGCACGGCGTGCCGAAACGCTCGGCGATCGTTGCGAGCGACACGCGCTCGACGTGCAGCTCGCCGCTCACGAGCGAGAACGCACTCACGGCTTGCGCGGACTGCTCGGTTGCGTGGCGCCGGCGGGCGGCTCCGCGGGCAACGCCTCCGGCGCCGGCGCTGGCGCTTCGCTCGGCGCAGGCGTCGCGGCGGGAGACGAAGGCGTAGCTTCGGGCGAAGACGACGGTGCGCTGGCCGGCTTCGGTGGCAGCTTGAGTGGACCCTTGATCCCGCAGCCGGCGAGCATCGCGAGCGCAACCGCTGCACTCACGACAAATGGCAGGACGGCAAAACGCAAGCGAAAACGGCGGTGGTCGCGCATCAGCGGGGAATCGTAACAGGGAACCGAGCGTACCAAGAGCGCGCGTCGACTCGGGACTCGTCCGCTTGGCTACGCCTCGAGCAGCGCCGTCCAGTCGTCGAGCCTCCCTCGCGCCTCGGCGTGACCCGGAAAAAGCGCTTCGACGAGGCTCCAGAAGCGCTTCGAGTGATTGAGCTCGACCAGGTGCGCGACCTCGTGCGCGGCGACGTAGCGGGCGAGATGCGGCGGAAGCTGGATGAGGCGCCAGTTCAGACGGATCACGCCGTGCTCGTTGCAGCTCCCCCATTCGGAACGGGCATTGGAGAGCTTGAACGTATGAGCCCTTTTCGTGATTCGCGCCGCGAAGTCCGCGACGCACGGGGCAAGCATGCGTTGCGCCTCGTCGCGCAGCCAGTGTCCGACGAACGCCGCGACCTGACGCTCGTCGTGAGCGGCCGGATGCAGCACCGAAAGATTCAGCAGATCCGCGGCGATTTCCCGCGTGCGTGCCGGGTTGACCGCAAGCTTGAGCTCGCGCCCGAGGTAGAGGATCGGCGCGCCGGTCTTCCATGCGCGGGGAAGCACGTCGCGCCGCCTTCCGCGCCATTCGGCGAGCGAACGGACGACCCATTCGTCGCGCTCGAATAGAGCGATCTCGATCTCGCGGATCGGAACCCAGCGCGGCGCGCGTACGGTGAGTCCGTCGAGGCCGACCTGCATGCCGATCGTTTTCCGCCGTGCCCGGATGAGCCGGTAATCGATGCGCTCACCGACGAGCACGATCCGCCGCGACTGGCCTTCGTCGCGCTTCTCCTCGTCCGGCCGCCGGCCGCGAAGGAGGTCGCGCAACCGCAGCCGCGCGCTCACGGGATTCCCTCCGCGCTTCGCGCTTCGGGACGGATTCGCCCTTGGGAGCGGCCCGGCGGGCTCATGGGATCCTCCGATCGTGCTCGAGCGTGGCCTCGCTCATCGAACCAGGCGGCGCACCAACAGGATCCCCGAGGCGCGCGACCTCGGCTTCGATCCAATCTTCGACCTCCGCCATCAGTGACTGAGCATCGCGGCCGGTCGACGAAATCGGCTTGCCGATCACCATCGTGAGCGTTCCGCTGCGCTTGCCGAAGAGGCCTTTCGGCCAGAGGTAACCCGCGTTGTGCGCGACCGGAATCACCGGAACGCCGAGCTCGACTGCGAGTCGCGCACCGCCCGTTTTGTACTTTGCGCGCCGCCCCGGCGGGATTCGCGTTCCTTCCGGATAAAGGACGATCCAGAATCCCTGCCTGAACCTGTCGCGGCCCTGGACCGCGATCTGTTGCATCGCGTCCGTCCCCGCGCTGCGGTCGATCGTGATCGGCGAAGCCAGCCGGAATCCCCAGCCGAAGAAGGGGATCGACAGCAGCTCCTTTTTCGCGACGTACGCGAGCGGCGGGAAGAACTGCGTGAGCGCGAGCGTCTCCCAGGTCGAGCTGTGCTTCGACAGCACGATCGAGGGCGTCGACGGAATGTTCTCGCGGCCGACGATCCGATAGCGGATGCCGCACATCCAGCGCGCGCCGAAGAGCACGACGCTGCACCACGAAGCGGCCATCTTGTAGAGCGGCACTCGCGGCAGCCAGAAAAAGAGGAGCATCACGGCCGCGTAGAACGGCGTGACGAGGGTCTGGAAAAGCAGGAAGACGAGCGCGCGGATCGCTGCCATTCCGCCGTCAATCGCCGGAAAGCAGCGCCGACGCGGCGAACGCCAAGTCGGGGAAGATCACGGTGTTCTTCGGAATATTGCCGTCGCGCAACGTCTTCTCGCCCTTGCCGGTCAGCACCAGCATCGGTTGCGCACCCACCATTTCGGCTGCCTGCAGATCGCGCAACCCGTCCCCGACGCAGGGTACACCGGACATGTCGACGCCGAAACGCACGCCGATCTCCTTCAGCATTCCCGGGTTCGGCTTGCGGCAGTCGCACTGCGAGTCCGCCGTGTGAGGGCAGTAGAAGAGCGCGTCGATCCGGCCGCCGGCGAGCCCGAGCGCCCGGTGCATCTTCTCGTGGATCGCGTTGAGCGTCGCCATGTCGAACAGTCCCCGGCCGATCCCCGATTGATTCGTCGCGATGACCACGCGAAAGCCCGCGTGGTTGAGTCGCGCGATCGCCTCGAGGCTTCCCGGGATCGGCCGCCACTCGTCGGGCGATTTGATGAACTGCGGGCTGTCGTGGTTGATCACGCCGTCGCGGTCGAGCACGATCAGCTTCACAGCTCGCGTCGGGGCGACGGCTTCGGAGGCGAGCTGGACCATCAGCTTAGGCCGCGAGCTTCGAGATGTCGGCGACGCGGTTCATCGTCTGCGCGACGCCGCGCAGCAATGCGAGCCGGTTCGCGCGAACGGCGGGGTCGTCCGCCATCACGAGCACGTCGTCGAAGAAGCGGTCGACCGCCGGCTTCGCCGTGGCGAGCGCGAGCAGCGCGCCTGCGAAATCGCCGGCTGCGCAAGCGTCGTCGACGATCGGCTCGAGCTTCTGGAAAGTGAAATAGAGGTCATGCTCGGCGCCTGCGGTGAGCTGTCCGCGATCGACGGCCTGCGCGGCTTCGCCTTCCGATTTCTTCAGGATGTTGATGATCCGCTTGTTGGCGCCGGCGAGCGTGTTGGCTTCAGGCAGCTCGCTGAACGCCCTGACCGCCGCCGCCTGCGCGGGCACGAGGTCGATGCGCGACGGCCGCTGCGAGAGCACGGCCTCGGCCTCGTTTGCCGAGTAGCCGGCTTCGCGCAGGTAAGCCCGCAGCCGCTCGTAGATGAAGCTCGCGAGCTCGGCGCGCGCGTCGGTCACTGCCCGGAGGTCGGCGAATGCGCGGAACGCGGCATCGATCAAGGGCGGCAATTCGATCGGCAGCGCCTTTTCGACGAGGATGCGGATCACGCCGATCGCGTGACGCCGCAACCCGAACGGATCCTTGTCGCCGCTCGGCTGCGCGCCGACGCCGAAGAGGCCGGCAAGCGTCTCGAGCTTGTCGGCAAGCGCGGCCGCTTGCGCGACGGGGCCTTCGGGCAGCGCGTCCCCGGCGTAGCGCGGCCAGTAATGCTGCTCGATTGCGGCGGCGATCGTCGCCGGTTCGCCATCGTGCGTCGCATAGTAGCGGCCCATCAAACCCTGGAGCTCCGGGAACTCTCCGACCATGTCGGTCGTGAGATCGGCCTTGGCGAGATGCGCCGCACGCTTGCTTGCATCGCGGTCGGCGCCGGAAAGACCTGCGAACTCGACGGCGAGCCGCTCGACCCGCGCAACCCGGTCGAGCTGCGTGCCGAGCTTGTTGTGATAGACGATGCTCGCGAGCTTCGGCACGCGCGCCGCGAGCGGGGTCTTGCAGTCCTGGTCGAAGAAGAACCGCGCGTCGGCGAGACGTGCGCGCAGCACCCGTTCGTTGCCTTCGATGATCGCAGCGGGGTCGCGCGTTTCGATGTTGCTGACGACGAGGAATCGCGGGAGCAGCGTGCCGGCTGCATCAGCGAGCGCGAAATACTTCTGGTTCTGCTGCATCGTCAGGATCAGGCATTCCTGCGGGACCGCGAGGAAGCCCCGGTCGAACCTTCCCTCGAGGACGATCGGCCATTCGACGAGTCCCGTCACTTCGTCGAGAAGCGCGTCGGGCATGATGACGGTCGCTCCGGCTGCGGCTTTCGCGAGCGCGCCGGCGATCGCCCTGCGGCGCTCGGCAAAGCTTGCGATGACCTTGCCTTCTGCGCGCAGCGTTTCCTCGTATGCCTCTGCCGTGGCGATATGCAGATCGGCGCGCGAAAGCGCGCGGTGGCCTCCTGTCACCCGGTCCGCTTCCAGACCCAGCGCCGTAACGTTGACCACTTCGCGGCCGAAAAGAGCGACGAGACGATGCACAGGCCTCACGAACTTCTCGTTGCTGTAGTACTGGCCCCGGCTCGCGTAGCTCATCACCTTCGGGATCGGAAGTCGCTCGATCGTCTGCTCGAGCGCCGCCTGCAGACCGTTCCGCAACGGACTTCCTTTTGCGATCGAATGGAGAAACACCGCCTCGACCTTGCCGTCGGATTC
>DASSGI010000263.1:0-6677 GCA_035857655.1 Casimicrobiaceae bacterium
CCGGATCGGCCGCCCGAAGAGGTATTGTAGGCTAAGTTTCGGATTTTGCGAATTATTTCTGGCGCCGAACCCCCATTCGGCGCTACAATTGATAGTTTTTAGGCCGCGGCACGGCGTACCGGGTTCCCTCCGGTACCCCTGCGCGAAGCCAGAACCCGCCATGTCCTCGCCAAGCCGGATCCTGCGCAACATCGCGATCATCGCCCACGTCGACCACGGGAAGACGACGCTCGTCGACAAGCTTCTCGTGCAGGCGGGCACGTTCGCGAAGCACCAGCACGTCGGCGAGCGGATGATGGACACCAACGATCTCGAGCGCGAGCGCGGGATCACGATCCTCGCCAAGAACTGCTCGATCCGCTACGGCCAGGGTGAAAAAAGCGTACTCATCAACGTCGTCGACACGCCGGGCCACGCGGATTTCGGCGGCGAGGTCGAGCGGGTGCTGGGGATGGTCGACGGCGTGCTGCTGCTCGTCGATGCCGTCGAAGGCCCGATGCCGCAAACGCGCTTCGTGACGCTCAAGGCGCTCAAGCTCGGGCTCGCTCCGATCGTGATTGTCAACAAGGTTGATAGATTTGGTGCGCGTCCCGAATGGGTCGTAAACCAGACGTTCGAGCTCTTCGACAAGATCGGCGCGACCGAAGAGCAACTCGATTTCCCGGTCGTCTATGCGTCGGCGCTCAACGGCTGGGCGACGCTCGACGTCAAAGCTGCGAAGAATGCGAGTGGCGGGACTCGACCGGACGGCGCCGACATGCGCCCGTTGTTCGAGACGATCCTCGCGCGCGTGCCGGCGCCCGTGGGCGACGCCGACGCCCCGCTGCAGTTCCAGGTCGCGGCGCTCGACTACTCGAGCTACGTCGGCCGTCTCGGAATCGGGCGGATCCGCCGCGGGCGAATGCGCGCCGGCCAGGAGGTTGCGGTGCTCTCCGGTCCGCGGGCAGCGGATCAAGCGCCCCCGAAGGCGAAGGTCGGCCAGCTTTTCACGTTCGCAGGGATGGAGCGCGTTCCCGTCGAGTCCGCAGAGGCCGGCGACATCGTGCTCGTCACCGGGATCGAGGAGCTCGCGATCGGGACGACGCTAGCCTCCGTCGAAGCGCCGGAGGCGCTGCCGCCGATCGCCGTCGACGAGCCGACGCTGTCGATGTATTTCCAGGTCAACACCTCGCCGCTGGCCGGCCGCGAGGGCAAATACGTGACTTCGCGCAACCTGCGCGATCGGCTCAACAAGGAATTGCTGACCAATGTGGCGCTGCGCGTCGAGGAGACCGGCGACACCGATTCGTTTCTCGTCTCGGGGCGCGGCGAGCTCCATCTGACGATCCTGATCGAGAACATGCGCCGCGAAGGCTACGAGCTTGCCGTGTCGCGTCCGCGCGTCGTGTTGCGCGAGGTGGGCGGTATCGTGTGCGAGCCGTTCGAGATGCTGTCGGTGGATGTCGAGGAAACGCATCAGGGCGCCGTGATGGAGGCGTTGGGGCCACGGCGCGGCGAGCTCACGAACATGGAGTCCGATAGCCGGGGACGCGCGCGCCTCGAATACCGAATTCCCGCGCGCGGCCTGATCGGCTTCCACGGCGAGTTCATGAATCTCACGCGCGGCACGGGGCTCATCAGTCATGTCTACGACGGCTACGCGGCGGTGAAGGGAGACATTCCCGAGCGGCGCAATGGCGTGCTCGTCTCGCAGGAGGACGGCGAGGCGGTTGCGTACGCGCTGTGGAAGCTGCAGGAGCGCGGGCGGATGTTCGTCTCGCCCGGCGACAAGCTCTACGAAGGAATGGTCGTCGGCATCCACAGCCGCGACAACGATCTCGTCGTCAATCCGATCAAGGGCAAGCAGCTCACCAACATACGCGCGTCCGGCAAGGACGAGGCGATCGACCTGACGCCGCCGATCGAGCTCACGCTCGAATACGCGGTCGAGTTCATCGCCGACGACGAGCTCGTCGAGGTGACGCCGAAATCGATCCGGATCCGCAAGCGCTTCCTGAAGGAACACGAGCGGAAGAAGGCGAGCCGCGAAGCGGCGTAGCCCGCGAGTGTGGGGGAGAACTTCACGCCGCGCGAGCGGCGTTGTCGACACCACCACGCCCCCGGGCGAGCCGCGAAGCGGCGTAGCCCGCGAGTGTGGGGGAGACTTCACGCTGCGCGAGCGGCGTTGTCGGCTATTGGGCCGGCTGCGCCTTGCGTATCTCGGGAACTTCGACGATGCGCTGCGTTCCTTTGGGCGGCGGTGACTCCACTGCCCATACGAGCGCGCGCACCATTTGCGCGATGGAGACGAGGCCGAGCCGTCGCGCCGATTCGCGTGTCGACGGAAGAAGCTCTCCGATCGCGTAGAACGGAACGAGCACGACGGGCCACCAGTGGCCCGGACCGAGCACATACCACGGACGAAGTATCGTCGCAGTGATGCCGGCTTTCACAATCGCCGCCTCGCCCGCGGTCCGCGCGGCGACGTACGCTTGCATCGCGGGAGCCGGGTGGGCGATGCTCACGTAGACGAGGTGCGGGATCCGACGCTCCTTCGCGGCGGCCACGCTCGCACGGATCGATTCGAGATCGACACGCTGGAATTCTGCTGCCTTCGAAGGGTTCGGGTGCGACGTTCCGACGAGATGGACGAGCGTGTCGCTGGAGACCGCGACGCTCGTGACCGTCGCCGCGTTGAGCGCGTTGCCGGCTATCGTCACGATCTGCGGCGGCAAACGATGTTCCGATCCGGGGCGCACGAGCGCGTACACCCAGTGACCGCGCGCGGCAAGCGCCGAAACAAGCCGCGATCCGATGTAACCCGTGGCGCCGGTGACGAGGACGTTCATCGTTTACGCGACATCATACGTTGCCGCGCCGGTCGCGGATTCAGGCCGTAGTAAACTCGGCGCCGCCATGTCGAGTGCGCTCACCATCGCCGTCGTCGTCGCGCTCGTCGTCGTCGCGGCACTCCTCATCGTCGTTCTCATGCGTCTCAATTCGGTCGCCGCGACGCGCGATTCGGCGGTGCGCGAGGTTGCCGACTTGCGCACGCGCGTCGAGGTGCTCGCCGCGACGAACGCGGACTTCGAGCGCGACGTGCGGCAGGACCTCGCGAATGCGCGCACCGAAGCTGCCGTCGCCGCGCAGTCCGGGCGCACGGAGCTCGGCGCGACGCTTGCGCAACAGGCGCAGGCGATGGCCCAGCAACTCGCGGGCATGGCCGGCGCGCAGAGCGAGCAGATGCAGCATTTCGGCGATCGCCTCGCCGAGCTGACGAAGTCGAACGAGCAGCGGCTCGAGAGCGTGCGCTCGATCGTCGAACAGCGCCTCGACGTGCTGCGCAGCGAGAACGCGCAGAAGCTCGACGCGATGCGGGCGACCGTCGACGAGAAGCTGCAGACCACGCTCGACGTTCGCCTCGGCGAATCGTTCAAGCAGGTGTCGGACCGTCTCGAGCAGGTGCACAAAGGCCTCGGCGAGATGCAGACGCTCGCGCTCGGCGTGGGCGACCTGCGCCGGATGCTGACCAACGTCAAGAGCCGGGGCGGCTGGGGCGAAGTGCAACTCGGGACGCTGCTGGGCGAAATGCTCTCGCCCGCGCAGTTCGCGCAGAACGTGCTGACGCGTCCCGGAAGCAACGATCGCGTCGAATACGCGGTGAAGCTCCCGGGCCGCCGCGACGACGGCGTTCCATGCTGGCTTCCGATCGATGCCAAGTTTCCGCTCGAAGACTACCAGCGGCTGCAGGATGCGATCGAGCGCGCCGACGGCGGCGCCGTAGAGAACGCGAGAAAGGCGCTCGAGGTTTTCTTCAGGAACGAGGCGAAGTCGATTCGCACCAAATATGTCGAGCCGCCGCACACGACCGACTTTGCGATCCTGTTCGTTCCCACCGAGGGACTCTACGCCGAGGCGATGTCGCGCCCCGGTCTCGCGGACGCGCTGCAGCGCGAGCATCGCGTGATGCTTTGCGGCCCGATGAATCTCGCCGCGATGTTGAACAGCCTCCAGCTCGGATTCCGCACGCTCGCGATCGAGCAGCGGTCGACTGAAGTGTGGACGGTGCTGGGCGCGGTGAAGACCGAGTTCGTGAAATTCGGACAGATCCTCGCAAAGACCAAGGAACGGCTCGACCAGGTGGGCAACACGCTCGAAGAGGCGGCCCGAAAGAGCACGACGATCACGCGCAAGCTTCGCGACGTCGAATCGCTGCCGGAGGAGGAAGCCGAGCGGTTGCTGGCCGGCGATGCGCCGAACGATTCCGGCGACCTCTTCGAGGCTGAGACGCCGCCGCCGGCAAGTCCCGGCCCGCAGGCGCCCGCGAGCGCCGACGAATAGCGGCAAGATCGATGTTCGACGCGATCTCCCGATGGCGCCAGCGCAGGGTGCTCAAGCGCGCCGCGCTTCCGGACACCCTGTGGAACGAAGCGATCCGGCATCTTCCGTTCCTTGCGATCTACGACGCGGATACGCTGGCGTGCTTACGCGAGAAAGTTGTCCTCTTTCTCGACGCCAAGGGCATCGTCGGCGCCCGCGGCCACGAGGTCACGCCGCTCCAGCGCGTGATCATCGCGATCCAGGCGTGCGTGCTCGTGCTCGAGCTCGATCTCTCGCTCTACGATGGCTTCGAAAACGTCATCGTGTATCCCGGTGAGTTCGTCCCCGACTGGGAATGGGAGGACGATGCCGGCGTCGTGCACCGCAACATCGGCGCGCTCGCAGGCGAGGCGATGCCGGGCGGCCCGGTCGTCCTTTCCTGGCCCGATGTCGAGGCGAGTGCCGATTGGACGGCATCGGGAATGAACCTCGTCATCCACGAGTTCGCGCACAAGATCGACATGCAGGGTGGTGAAGCCAACGGCTGTCCGCCCCTGCCGTCGACGATGTCGGCAACGGCCTGGCAGCAGGCGTTGACCGCCGCGTACGAGGATTTTTGCGTGCGCGTCGACGACGACGAGGACACGGCGATCGACCCGTACGCGTCCGAGAGCCCCGCGGAGTTCTTCGCCGTCGCGTCCGAGGTGTTTTTTGCCGAGCCGCGATTGCTGCAGCGCGAGTACCCGGCGGTCTATGAGCAGCTCGCTGCGTTCTACCGGCAGGATCCCGCGCAGCGCGCCGATCGCTAGCGGCTCCGGAACGGGAATCCGCCGCGAACGTCCCTTGAAGTTTCTCCGCCGCAAGGTATGCTATCGACCGCGACCCGCGGCCGAACGGTGCGTTTGCACAACAAGGCGCCAAGGTGGGACGCGGAAGTCGGGGATTCACAAACAGGAGAAACAATGAAGATTCGAAACATTGCACTGTTTACCGCAACGCTGTTTGCCGCCGGCACCGCGTTCGGATTCCATTGTCCGCAGGACATGAAGAAGATCGACGACGCGCTGGCGAAGAACCCGAAGCTCACGACGGCCCAGCTCGACGAGGTGAAGAAGTACCGCGCCGAAGGCGAGGCGCTCCACAAGGCCGGCAAGCACCAGGAGTCGATCGACACGCTCGAAAAAGCGGAGAAGATTCTCGGCGTCAAGTAAGCGCGGCGCCTTTCCCCATGACTCCGGCGCGGCAACACCGCGCCGGTTTTGTTTTGGGTCTTCGACTGGCGCGCGGGGCGGCGCGCGCGGTGAATGCTCGCCGCGCGCCCCCGGCGTTTCTGCAGCGGCCTACGCCTTGGGTACGCGGATCGCGCTCTTGGGCCGGAACGCCTTGCACACCGCTTCTTGCGTCTCGATGTACGGGCCGCCGATCAAGTCGATGCAATACGGAACCGCCGGAAAGACGCCGTCGAGCGTTTCCTTGATCGCTTTCGGCTGTCCGGGAAGATTGAGGATCAGCGCGCCGCCGCGGACGACGCCGACCTGCCGCGACAGAATCGCGGTCGGCACGTACTTGAGGCTCACCTGTCGCATCTGCTCGCCGAACCCCGGGAGCACCTTGTGCGCGACCGCGAGCGTGGCCTCGGGTGTGACGTCGCGCGGCGCAGGACCGGTGCCGCCCGTGGTGAGCACGAGGTGGCATCCGACCGTGTCGACCAATTCGACGAGCGTGCGCTCGATCACCGGCTGCTCGTCGGGAATGAGGCGCGTCTCCATCCGCCAGGGCGACGCGAGCGCAGCGGTGAACCATTCGACGAGGCCGGGCAGACCCTTGTCCTCGTAGACGCCGGCAGAGGCGCGATCGGAGATCGAGACGAGGCCGATCAGGAGTGCGGAGTCCGTTGCCATGGGGCTCTCCCCGGTGGAGCGCTGATCGGCGCGGCGTCAGCGCGCTGCGTCGAGTGCCTTGAGTGCGCGGAAGAGCTCGCGGAACGCATGCGGAGTGCTGCCGCGCTCGCGCTCGTCGCGCGCCTTGTGGATGAGCGAACGCAATCGCGGGCGATCGAGCTCGGGAAATTCTGCGGCGAGGTGATCGAGCATCGCGGGCTCGGCCATGAGTCGCTCGCGCCATTGCTCGAGCGCGTGCAGGCGGGCGGCGCCGGCGGCGCGTCCGTGCGCCAGCAGCTCGAGTCGCTTGCGGATCGGTTCGGGATCGACGTCGCGCATGAGCTTTCCGATGTATTGAAGCTGCCGCTTGCGCGCGCCCCACGCCGTGATTGCGCGCGCCTCGCGGATCGCGTCGACCAGCGTGTCCGGGAGGGAAGCCTCGGCGGCGAGCTCGGCAAGCCGCTTCGGCTCGAGCGCGACGAGCGCTTCGCCCAGGTC